>NZ_JAGYFZ010000038.1:0-50164 GCF_019946675.1 Pseudomonas sp. BF-B-15 | reverse complement strand
TTCAAACATCTTTGGGTTTTTAAGAAACCCTAAACTTGGCTCAGCAATCGTTGGTTACATCTTTGATTTCTCGCGGAGTAACTTGTGATGCTGATAATCTTGTTGACTATCAGTCTGACTCCACAAGCACCCACACGAATTGCTTGATTCAGTTGTTAAAGAGCGGTTGGTTAAGATCTTTCGTCTCAACCGAGGCGCGCATTCTACAGCGCCTTTCATCAAACTGCAACCTTAAAAGTTGATGATTTTTCTTAACTAAATCAACAACTTAAACCAGAACCAGCAGCGAACTGCTCGTTAGCGGGAGGCGAATAGTACAGTATTAAAATACGTGGTCAACCCCTGAGTGGAAATTCTTTTTCCACACCAAAGATCCCTGGCTGCCACCGTCAGCCCTGGCCCGATAATCGTCTTATATAAGAAGCAGGAAGGTTCAGTCACCCGTGAACAACAGGGGGCCTCCTGATCGGTTACAACGCACCGCATCGGAACGACTAAGCTTTTTCGAATGAACCTCGTCTTTCAAGGGTGACTCCATGAGCAGCGCCCCCCTGTCTGAACTCGATGCCGCTCTACCCGGTCTGGCTCGCAAGATCCGCGTACTGAATGCCCTGTCCTGGCCGGATGGCGTCGAGGACGTTTTCCTGGCGCATTGGCGTAACGGGAAAGCCGAATTGCCCAAAGTCGAATTGTGCCCCCGCGACCACAGCGCCGACATCGCCGCTATGGAAGCCTTTATAGGACGCTGCGATCAGGGGCACCCAGCCGGGCACTATCTCGCCATGACTGCGCGCAGTTATGCCACGGCCGGACGCATGCTGGGGGCGATTGGCACTCCCGCCTTCACTCAATACTCATCCGCGTTGTACCGACGCCCGGATTTCTATTATCCGAGCCAGAAACTCAGCATGCTGGACGCGGCCAATTTTTTTCTCACCACCACCGACGCCCTATTGGGTGGCGCCCGGATTCCACCGACTCAGGCTGAGATCCCGGCCGAGGTCTTCGCCGCCTGGATGCAGCCGGAGCTGGACCGTTTCTTCGGTGAGGGCCGGGTCACGGTCGTGCTCGACCCGACGCTGGCTGCCAAGGCAATCGCCGGGGCAAGCCGTATACGCCTGCGTACCGGTGCCCTGTTCTCTGAACTGGACAAGAATCAGTTATTGCAGCATGAGGCCTTCGTGCATGTTGCTACCGCACAAAATGGCGCGCTCCAGCCCAACCTCAAAAGCCTGGGTTTGGGGGCTCCACGCACGACCCAAACCCAGGAAGGCATTGCCACACTGGCAGAACTGTTCACTGGCAGCATGGACATCAACCGCCTGCGCCGCCTGGCCCTGCGCGTGCTTGCGGTCCAGCAGGCTTTGGACGGCGCCGATTTCATACAGGTATTCGAGGGGTTTCTCGCCGCAGGCCAGTCACAAGAGGAGTCCTTCCGCTCAACCCAACGGGTCTTCCGTGGCGCCGACCTGCGTGGTGGCTCGGCGTTTACCAAGGATGCCGCTTACCTGACGGGATTGCTGGGCGTCCATACCCTATTGCGCATCGCGATCCGCGACAATCGACCGGAACTGGTGGGTCATTTGTTTGCCGGACGCCTCAGTCTGGCCGATACCGTACGCCTGGCGCCTCTATTTGAATCTGGCTGGCTCCAGGGCCCCACCCATCTACCGGCCTGGGCCTGCGATTTACGTCTGCTCGCCGCCAACCTGGCCTTCTCCGCTTTTATTGCCCAGATAAAACTGGATGTGCTCGATCTGGAGGTGCTCATGACATTTGCAGACGAACACGAAAACGATGCCAGCGCCCTGTGATCATGGGGCACCTGCCAATTGACTCGATTGAGTTTCACGAAAATATCCTGACCGCGGCGCAGCAATCGGCCAGAAGCGGCCGGTGGTCGTTGCACTTCGCCAGTCGCCGGCGTGTGGCTAAGCTTAATTAATCGGGGTGAATTGAAACCTGAGAGATAGCGGCCATCAGCGAATCTGGACAGGCATCAAGACGGCGCCCCATAGGAGACGACTATGTATGCGGTGATAAGAACCTACTTGGGTACTGGAGCAAAACAGCTTTTCGAGCTTTTGGAAGAGCGCAAGACCGACGTTGAAGCGACCCTGCGGACAGTGCCGGGCCTCGTAAGCTACACGCTGCTGAATACGGGTGATGGTGGTACGTCGGTAACGGTTTGCACGGACAAGGCCGGCAGCGATGCGAGCTTGAAAGTCGCAAGCGAGTGGATCAAGAAAAACGCATCAAGTATCCACGCGTCCCCGCCGATCGTAACGGAAGGTCCGGTCATCGTGCAGATCAAATAACGCGCCCTTGCGATTGATCTCGCGACACCGTCGCTGTCGCGGGGTTTGTATGCTTGCCTGGCGCAAATGTGATCGTCCGCAAACCATCAGATTGGGTTTGATTGCGGTGCAAGCCCCTGCCTCACCCCTAGGCTTCTTACGCAAACCTCTGCCATCATTCAGGCATTCACAAGCCGAGTAGAAATACATGAATCGTCAGAAAAAAATAAAGCAGCTATTAAAGGCTCACGCCAAAAAGGCCAGTGCCAAACTGGCACCGCAAAACAAGTCTAAATACATCAGCAAAGCCGACCGATTGAAACTGGCCGCTGAATCCGCTCAAGACGCAATCACGCCCTCTGAGGGCTGATCCAGCCCCTAACGAACCATCAACGAACTCGCCAACAACGCCTCCAACCCCATCGGCTTCGCAAAGTAATAACCCTGAGCCTGCCCTGCGCCCATTTCGCGTAGCAAGACCAGCGTTGCTTCATCCTCGACACCTTCGGCCACAACGCTGAGGTCCAGCGATTCGGCCATCCGCACAATCGCCCGGACGATCGCGCGACTGCGAGGGCTGGTGGTCAGTTCGAGGATGAACGATTTGTCGATCTTCAAACCGCTGAAGCGGTACTGATGCACGTAGCTCAGGGATGAAAACCCGGCACCGAAGTCATCGAGCACCACCGACATGCCGTTGTCGGCCAATTGCTGCATGGTCAGTCGGGCAATCGCCGGCTCCGCCACCAGTGCCCCTTCGGTCAACTCCAGGCAGATCCGCGAGGGCTCGACCCCGTATCGCGCCAACAGCGCAAGCACATCATTGGCAAAGTCCGGGCGCGTCATGCTGTAGCTGGAGCAATTGACGTGCACCGCAGGCCAATTGGCGTGTTCGGGTTGGGCGAGGATCGCGGCGATGCTGGTCAGCATGTACAGGTCCAGTCGGCCAATCAGGCGCAGACCCTCGACATCCGGCAGAAACTCGCCCGGTGCGATCACCCGGCCGCCCGGCTGATGCCAGCGGATCAGTGCTTCAAGGGCCAACAGCTCACCGCTTTCGACGCTGACAATCGGCTGGAAATACGGCAACAGTTCGTCGGTACGTTTGAGCGCGTTGCGCAAGGCCCCTTCCCGCTCAACCTGGTCCGAGACTTCACGGCGCACTTCCTGATTGAACACTGCGTAGCTGTCGCGCCCGGCACTCTTGACCCGGTACATCGCCGCATCGGCATCACGCAGCAAGTCGGCGGGTTCCTGATGGAACTGACTGTCTGCGCTGACAATACCGATACTGCAGGACGAAAACACTTCATAGCCATTGATCAGGAACGGCAAGTCGAACGCCACCAGAATCCGTTCGGCGATGTCGATTACCACCTCCAGCGGCGCCTCGGGAGCCAGCACGGAAAACTCATCGCCCCCCAGGCGCGCGAGCATGTCGCTGTCGCGCAGACAACCGCGCAAACGGTGGGCGGCCTGCATCAACAGCAGGTCGCCAAAATGGTGGCCGAGGCTGTCGTTGACCATCTTGAAACGGTCGAGGTCGATGAACATCACTGCCAGGTGCCCGCCTTCGCTGCCGAACTGCGACCAGGCCAGATTGAGGCGCTGTTGCAGGTAGGTACGATTGGGTAGCCCGGTCAGCGCATCGTGGGAGTTTTCGTGTTGCAACTTGGCATTGGCGTGATCGAGCTCGCGGGTGCGGTTCTGCACCCGGGCTTCCAGCTTGAGGTTGGCGGCATGGATCGCTTCGGCGGCCGTGCGGCGCGACAACGCGGTGTCGATGTGCCGGGACACGAACGTCAGCAGTTCCTGGTCGCGCAGGGTATAGCGCACTTGCGAGGTATAGCTTTGCACCGCGAGTACGCCACGCACCACATCGCCATCGAACAATGGAATGCCCAGCCAGGAGTAGGATCGGAAGTACGCTTCGGCCAGTTCGATGTCGCCGTGCGCAGACAATCGCTCAGCTTCGTCGGCGTCAATCAGGCAAGGTCGACGCTGACGGATAACGTACTCGGTCAAGCCCCGGCGCCCTCGCCGTGCCACCGGGCAGGCCGTCTGCCGCTCATCGACATAATACGGAAAGGTCACTTCAGTGGTCGCGTCGTCGAACAGCGCAATATAGAAGTTCCGCGCGAACAGCAGATCACCGACGATGCCATGCAAGGTTTGAAACAATTCAGCCATGTCGCCAGGCCGACTGGAAAGTTCAGCGATCTGAAACAGCGCGCTCTGCAGATGTTCGGCGCGCTCTCGCTCTGCCACTTCCTGCCTCAAGGCGTCGTTGAGCGCCGAGAGCTCCAGGGTACGACGCATCACCGTCGCTTCCAGATCCTCGCGGTGCAGAATCCGGTCCAGCGCCATGGCCACGTGGCGGGCCACCACCAGAAACAGCGCGCGGTCTTCAGCGCTGTAGGTACGAGAAACGTCGTAGACCTGCATGGCAAGCATGCCAAACACCTCGTCCGAGGCATTTTTCAACGGTGCGCCCATCCAGAATTCGGGACGATCACCCACGCAGTAAAAACGGTCTTCGGCCTGAGCCGCGAGGATGCCGGCGGCGTCGATCAGCAACGGCTGGCCGCTGGTCAATACCTGGCCGGTCAACGAAAGATGCGAAGGGTCAAGGTATTCGTAGTGCGAGGACTCCACGGCATCAACGTCAATGATGTCGACGTAATACGGGTAGTCGATCTTGCCGCTGTGCGGGTCATACAGCGCGAGATAGAAGTTCTCGGCGTCGATCAGGCTCGCCAGTAACTGGTGAACCCCCACCAGGAACACTGACCGGTCACGGGTCGAACTGGCCAGGTAGGTAATTTCATACAGCACACGTTGAGTAATCTGCGCGCGGGCCAGGGTATTGGTCTGCACCTGAAGGCCCAGGCGCTGGGCAAAACCGGCGAGCGCCGGTTCTTCGGCCTCGGCGATTGGCGCAAGCAGCCAACCCAGCACACTTTCGCCGCTGCCGGTCGGCCAGCGGTGCAAGTGCCGGGTCTGGCAAAAGGCATCGAACTGTTCATTCGCAACACTTGACGGCCACTGCGCCTGAGGGTCGCCCTGCCCGACCAAATGCATCTGTTCACCGGCACGGTAAACGACCCACGCGGTGGTGTGCGTCCAGTTGCGCGCCGAGTTCAGTAAGTGTTCGATCGTATCCTCGTTGCCAGCGCAGGTCATGCCGACAGTATCCGAATTCCCTTTAAGCTCAGAGGCGACAATATCGCAATCGTTCGATTGCCGCGGGAAGTCGGTCAAAGGACGAAAACTCATCAACGCTCCCTGAGCCAGAAACTGGCGATACTCACTTACTGGTTACTAGCAATGCGCCAGTGAGCTTCCCGTTTATAGAGTTTTTATTCAATAGGTTTTTTCGAATTGTGAGTTGCTTGCTCAACAGGTCATTCTGTAAGGGCGCCAACTCGGCAAACGACTGACAAGTGTGCCTCTGCACCCTTATCCAAGTAGTTCCACCAGGAAAAGGAGCGTCCTTATGGAGACCGTCACAATTCGTACCCTGCAAAACACTGATGCTGAGGCATTGCTGACGTTTGAAAGGGACAATCGCGAGTGGTTCGAGCGCCACATTGACGCACGTAATGCTGCTTTCTATTCGGTGCAGGGTGTCACCGAGCACATTGCAGCCTATTTATCCGATTATGCCGCTGGCACCTGGCACCCCTTTGTCATCGTAGACGCTGACGGAAAAATAGTGGGCCGGGCGAACCTCAAAGACATCGACACGTCCGCGCGGTCGGCAGAAGTCGGCTATCGGATCGCTCAAAGTGCTTGCGCAAAAGGACTGGCAACGCGGGCGGTGAGGCATTTGATCGAGCAAGCGCAGTTGCGTTGGGACCTTAATCAACTGGTTGCCAACGTTTACGTCGACAATATCGGCTCGGCAAAAGTGCTCGAACGCTGTGGCTTTGTAATTGAACAGACATCTCTGCAAGCAGGCGCAAATCAGGAGTATCGGTTTGGCCTTTCGATTCAGACGAGTGAATGATGGGTCAATAAAAGTCCCGAAAACGTCTCAAGATTCAGGCCGCAAGGCGAGCTAACGCTCGACCTCGTTGTTTGAGGGTGTATGCGTTCCCCTGTAGGAGCCGGCTTGCCGGCGATGGACTCAAGTACCCCGCGTTTAACCAACTCTTACGCGTTATCGTTAACGACCATCGCCAGCAAGCCGGCTCCTACAGGTTTTGCGCTTATCCCAAATCCAGTTCAGCTAAACGACGTCGAATTTGCGGGAACTAGTATTTCGCCGTTCTTGTTTCTGTCCCCGGGATTTCGTGTAGAACAAAAAAAGCCCCGCAACCAAATGGGCTGCGGGGTAAAAAATTGGTTGGTTGCGGCCAACCAAAGGAGCTCTGTAGAAAGCGTTACGGGCCGGGGTCAGATGCAATCCTGTGCGGCGCGTTCAAAACTTGAAGGCAGCAGGTTTGAGGCCAGCAAGTGTCGCTCGTAGATGAACACCTTGCCGCCATTCCCGGCCTTGTAGGCTTCCAGCACGTTGTCGGCCGAGACTTTGCTCGGCACCACGATCCGGTAGCTGCGCTGGGTTTGCGAGACGGTCGGGTTCAACGCATGGCTCTGCAATTTCGGTACGACGCAATCGGCGTATTGGGCTGGGGTCTTGCTGGTCTGCAAGGTCAGGGTCGGGTCGTTCGGCGCGGAGGAGCAACCGGCCAGCAACAAAGAGCCAATCGCCATGGCGGGTAAAAATAAAGAGCGCATCGGTCTTATCCAGAAAATAAAAGCTTCGGTTTATCCAGCAGCGGGACTATGTCGCTGTGCGTGTTCGTTGGAGGTGATTTTCCGCCTATAACCAACAAAGCAGAACTTGTGTTTCGTAATGGTCACTATTACCTCTAGCAATAGTTGCGCGCCGTGCAGATGGGTACACACTCTGAATCACCACTAAAAAAATTGATGAGGACCTATCCTTGAGAACTTTTGACCTGATCCGCGATGCCGTTTTGCCCGATTTCCGCGACCGGGTGGCCGAGTACCTGGTCCAATACGAAACCGTATTGTTGGGCGAACACGCGCCCGACCCGGAACTTGTGCGGGCCACCGCCAATCAGTTGCGCGGTTATTTACGCGGGTTGAACACCACGCGGGTGCTGGGCATGGCGGACTGGGAGGAACTGGATCGACGGGTGGTGAACACGTGGCTTTAGCGCCGCACGCCTCGACCGGCGGATCGGCATCCATCGAATGACTTTCTATACTGCTGTCGAATCCGGAAAGACGCAGGATTTGCCGTCATCGTAGTCGTGGTTCTCTCTGGGTAATGTCTCCCGATAGTTCTCAAGCAAAAAAGGAGTTTGCGTCATGACCGACGATCCAAAAGTAAAAGGACCCGCGTCGTACTTTCCCTCTATTGAAAAAAAGTATGGGCAGCCAATCACCCACTGGCTAACCCTGCTCAAGACAGTCAACGGCAAGAAGCATATGGAGATGGTTGCGTTGCTCAAAACTGAACACGGCATGGGCCATGGCCATGCCAACGCGTTGGTTGCGTACTTTTTAGCGAGCACTAAAACCGACTGACTAGACTGATGTAGCACAGGGCGCTCGATGCACCCGCTTGCGGCTCAAGCCAACCGGGCGCCATACACCTGACTGTTGCTATCAAATCCACCTCCACTGTATCTGCTTCAACCCAATGACTACGGTTAGCCTTGTTTCTCATCCAGGGGAGTTTGCGCTATGCCGGACGCCACCAACCTTTACCTGTTCACTGTCGCCGCCCTGCTGTTGCTGATCGTGCCTGGCCCGAACATGGCCATCGTCACCAGCCATGCCGTTGCCCATGGCTGGCGTGCCGGTTTCGCCGCCGCATTGGGAATAACCCTGGCCGACGTGCTGATGACCGCCATGGTCAGCGCGGGGCTCGGTGCGCTGGTGATGAGTTGGGCGCCGGCATTTGATTTGCTGCGGTGGGCCGGGGCTTGCTATCTGATGTGGCTGGCGTGGAAGGCATTGAGCACTCCACCAGCGGACGCGGATGCTCAACCTGCATTGGCATCGCGGCGCAAGATCTTCATCCGGGCGACCCTCAACAGCCTGTTGAATCCCAAGGCGCTGTTGTTCTACATGGTATTCCTGCCGCAATTCGTCACCCTGGGAACCAGCAGCGTCACGGTGCAACTGATGGTATTAGGTGTGTTGCTTGCGCTGATCGCTTTGATCTTTCATTCCCTGCTCAGCGTCTGTGCCGGGCAGCTACATGGGCGCCTGCGTGGGGGCAAAATCTCCAGCCGCCTGGGTGCTTATGGCTTCGCTGTCGTAATGACGGCGCTGGCGGTACGTTTGCTGGTGCTGAACCGGACAGTCTGAAGCGGTCGCATCGAAATCGCTCAATAGTTGTCTCACTCGCCGAGGCCGCCTTTTACTGCGCCATCCAAAACCTGCACACTTGTCGGCTTTTTTCGCGACAGGAAGTCTCCCCCATGCAACGGATTGTCATTCTGGGCAATGCCGGTAGCGGCAAATCCACCCTCGCCCGCGCCCTCGGCAAGCACCTGAACCTGCCCGTGGTACACCTCGACACGCTGTTCTGGGAACCCGGCTGGGTCGAACCCGACGCCGAGCAGTTCCGCGCACGGGTCCGCAAAGCGCTCACACCAGAGGCCTGGATTTGTGAAGGCAACTATGCGCGGCGAACCTTCGACCTTCGCCTGCCCCGGACCGACCTGATCATCTGGCTCGATACCTCGCGGCTCACCTGTTTCACCCGGGTAATCAGGCGCAGCGTCATGAACCGCCCTCGCGCTGACCTTGCAGCAGGCTGCACAGAGAAGCTCGACCGGGCATTCCTGACCTTTCTCAACTTCGTGTGGAATTTTGATCGTGGCTACCACCCAGGAATCGAGGCGGTGCGCCTGGCCATCGGCCCGCAAATTCCTGTAGTGCACTTGCGCGGTTCCCGACAGATTCGCGCCTTTCTCGATAGCTTGCCCGTAGCGTCGGGCGTCTGCCTTGAATAAAGGGAGGGGGACTTTCGCTATCCCCGATTACGAACGTGAGCACAGGCAAACCTGACGGTGAATCAACCGACTCTTTCCAAAACGGAAAACAGGCTGACGAATGCCAATGAAAGTTTATGGCGTGGCGTCAGATGGATCACGGGCTCCGACGCCTTCATGGGGCTCACGCGCAAACCTCAAAGAGGCCGAACACTCAGGCCGTTGGCTAATTAAACAGCTGCGCTCTAGAACTTTTCCCTATTTACAGGTCTATGTGGACAGGCACATTCGCTCGGTAAGCGCTAACTCGCAGGCTTCCCGCAGCCAGATGGCTACACATCAACATGTCAATTCAGAGGTTGTCTTCGCTCATGAAATTCCATGACCTACGGATGGTGCTCTTCGGCCTGTTCGCGTTCGCGGCAGTGGGCTCGGCATCAGCAACACAGATGAAGACCTCAACCCCTGTTTTCGCAACTGAAGTGGCGGCCGTTCAGGCGCCGGTCCAGGCTGCCGGCAGCCCTTGGCCGACCGTGGCCAGTATGGCCGGCAACCAGCCAGGGTCGTTGCTTGCCCATGATGACCGATACTGGCATGACGACCGTTGGCATGATCGTAGAGACAATTGGCGCCGAGACGACTGGCGTAGAGAACAGTGGCGTAGAGAGCAGGCCCGCCGGGATGCCGAACGCCATCGTTATTGGGAGCGTCATCAGGATCGGTCCATGCGGCACCGCTACGAGGACGATCGCCGCTACTATCGTCGCTAAATCTGCCTGTAACACCAGGCTGTAGAAATCAAGCTGAGAACCTCGACGAGGTACGAATCGGATATTCGCTCAGTGCTTCCCAAGTGAAGCCTGAGCGTCCGCAACCAATGAAGGTTTCGACCAAGCGCATTCAATACTGACCTTTGAAATGACCGTTAAGCCCTGCGCGTGGAGCAATACTCCACGATGAGCTGAGTAACCGCCGCCACCATCGCCTGATCCGCTTCAGGCGAGGTAAACAGCCGAAACTCTGCATCCGGCAACTCCGGCAACCCTTGTTCAGCCCCAAGAACCACCAGCCCTTGCCCCAACTGACTGAGTGTCATGGGCGCAACCGCGAAGCCTGCAAGCGCCGCCGCCCGCAACCCGGCGGTGCTGCTGCATAACATCGCGGTGCGTTGGGCGATCCCCGCCTGAGCCAGTCGCTTCAACGCAACCTCGCGATAAGGGCACGGCTCGGGGAACAGGGCCAGCGGCAACGGCGTCGGTAACCGGGTGACGGGTTGCGCCGACCAGGCCCACACCAGCGGCTCTTGCCACAACAATTTCCCCGCTTCGCTGGTTTCGCACAGTGAGCCGATGACCAACTCCAGATGCCCTTGCTTCATCAGCGCCAGCAACGTACCGGGAATGCTCACCTGCACGTCGATCTCCATCCCTGGGTACTGCGCCGCGAATTCCTGAAAAGCGCGCAGTAGTCGGGATTCGACAAAATCCTCGGATATTCCGATCCGCAGCCGCCCGTGAAATGGCGTACGCGTCAGTTCCGCCCAGGCATCACGGTTCAGCACAAGGATCGTGCGCGCATAAGAGAGCAAGCGCTCGCCATCGGGCGTCAGTTGCTGGGAACGGGTGGTACGCGTCAACAGGGGTTTACCAATCTGTTCTTCCAATCGCCGCACATGGCCGCTGACCGCAGACTGAGTCAGGTGCAGCTTTTGCGCTGCACGGCTGAAGCCTTCTTCGTCGACCACAGCGACAAATGTTTTGAGTAGCAGCGAATCGAACATAGTTTTATACGTGATTAATCGACTAGTAATTTACGATTTATATTTCAAATATAACTATGTTGCAATGCCTCCCTACCCCACCACTCGAGGCGTGCCATGACTACCCTGCTCCATATCGAATGCTCCCCACGCAAGCAGCGCTCGGCGTCCCTTGAAGTCGCCCGCAGCTTCATTGCGCGTTATCGAGAAAACACCCCGGACACCGACATCATCACTCTCGACCTCTGGAACATGGCGTTGCCGGAATTCGATGACCTGGCAATGGAAGCCAAATACGCAGGACTCAGCGGCACTGCCTTGACCCCGGCGCAACAAGAGGCCTGGAACACCTTGAAGGACCTGGCTGCGCACCTGCATCGCGCGGATGTACTCGTGATGTCCGTACCGCTTTGGAATTTCAGCATCCCGTACAAGCTCAAGCATTTCATCGACCTGGTATCGCAGAAAGACATCCTGTTCAGCTTCGATCCGGAACGCGGTCTGGAAGGCATGCTGCACAACAAAATCGCCGTAGTGGCGTACGCCCGAGGCCTGGATTTTTCAGCGCAGTCGATCACACCGGCGGAACGCTTCGACTTCCAGAAGCCCTACGTAGAAGCCTGGCTGCAATTCATCGGCGTGACCGATGTGCATTCGGTGATTGTGGAGAAGACCATCCTGGGGGAAGACGTTGATCTTGGCGCGCGTGAGGCTGCGACTCAGCAGGCCAGAGGATTGGCAGATACTCTTTGTCGCTGACGGGTATTTATAAGGTACGGGCGCCCACTCAAACATGAGAGCCAGAGGCAGTTTTCGACCCAATGCTGCCGATAAAGGCCGGCAGAAATCGGTCAAAAAAAATCGCAAGCCCCGTGACACTTCAGGGCTTGCGACTTATTGCCAATACGTCCTTCAAACTCTCGGACGTTTGCTACGGGAATGCCTGCCATGTTCATTGCAGAACGTGCAGGCCTAGTTTTGTACCTCAACCGCGTCGATATCCGGCGCGTCTGGTGCGTCCGGGGCGTCCGCCACATCCTCTCTGGCGGCCCTCGCCTCGACTTTGGCAGCCTCTCTGGCTGCGTTTGCCTCAGCCTTGGCAGCGTCCCTGGCCGCATCTGCAGCAGCACGGGCGGCATCTCTGGCCGCATCGGCTTCTGCTTTGGCAGCGTCCCTGGCTGCGTCGGCAGCGGCCCGGGCAGCATCTCTGGCTGCATCTGCGCCCGGTATGCCAGCAGCTTTTGCAGCATCCCTGGCTGCATCCGCCTCAGCTCTGGCGGCATCTCTGGCTGCATTTGCAGTAGCCCTTGCAGCATCCCGGGCTGCATCTGCATCAGCTCTGGCAGCATCTCTGGCTGCATTTGCATCGTTTCTGGCAGCGTCCCTGGCTGCATCTGCGGCATCGTTGTCATGCGCGTTGCCTGAGCCTCTGTTCCCGGCAACACCACCATGACCGTCACCGTCATGGCCTGATGCACCATGACCACCACCATCTCCATGGCCGCTGCCACCGTGACCACTGCCTCCGGAGCCTCCACTACCGGAGCCACCGCCGCCGCCGTGACCACCACCGCCTCCGCTGTTACCGCCGCCACCACCGCTGCCATCTTTGGCATACACGCTGGAGAAACTACTGATGTAATCGGGCACTAGAACAGTCGATGCCGACAGGACCCCGCCAATTGCCAGAGCCAACAAACATTTCTTGATCAGCATGATGCACCTCCGCTTGGAGTTGCGCAGTCATGTCCCTATCGAACGCAATATCCAGTGAGTTCCCGGCCGCCCTTTGGAGCGGCCAGCCAACCGGCACGGCCATAAATCTGCAGCATTAACCAGCAACTGCGGTTTCCGCACGATCCCTGAGAGCCAGTCAGCATCTTTGTGTGGGACGTTACCCCACATTTTTAGATAGGTGCTGTCAGCCCGAGTTCAACAAACAAATATCTGGACTGAAGCATGCGTTGAGCAAAAACCTCTAAACCTTCCGGACGCCAACAGTTCACCGCGAGCTGAATGCCTGAAATCCCCTGACCACGCTGGGTCGAACACCCACCCTTTCATACCAGCGGCGAAGCTTGGGCAAGCGATCCCACGGGATGTCTGCTTCCACTGACGACATGATGCTGTAGGCCGCGATATCCGCGATGGAGAAACAGCTTCCCGCCATATAAGCATCAGCACTGACGAACTGTTCAGCCAACTCAATTGACAAAAGCATGCGCTCGACCAGCCGCGCAGAGCCATCGTTGAGCCCTTGGCCGCGAAGGAAGAACGCCGAATGGCCCGGTGCGATGACATCGGTCAAAAAGAAGAAGAATCGCTCATACACCGTAGCTCTGTGGCCAGCGGCACTGGGCAAGAGCCGCTCTGGAGCCTTTTCGGCAGCGTAGAAAATGATCGCGTTCGACTGAGTGAGTACAAAGGCAGGCTCATCGCCCTTTCGTTCGACCAATACCGGGACTTTTCCGGCCGGATTCAGGGAGCGATGATCCGCCCCTGTTTGCTGGCCTTTTGAAAGATCCACCAGTCGAACCGTGTACGCCAGCCCCGCTTCTTCGAGGGCGATGGCTGCCCGGATGCAATTGCCTGTGGGCGCACCGTGTAATTCCAGTAAGGCGTTCATGACGTATTTCTTCCTCCTTGCGGGCTCAGTTCAGTCATCCGCTAAAGCGCGCCGACTGTCACACAAGCCAGGCCCGACGCTGCGAGTCATCACACATAGACGTCCCGTTTTTTTTCGATGAAAGCCTGCACAGACGCAGCTATCGACTAATTCTTTTGAAAAAGTCCGAACGGATTGACTCAACCTACACTGAGCTTGATAGGCGTCCGATTTACGCGTTGCAAGCCTTCCTGGCAGGGCAAGCGTATTGCGGTGAACGCTCCAGTCCGACCACTTATGCCTGAGTCGTTGATCATGGATGAAGTCACTACCGTGCCCTCGGATGATGTACCTGCTACTCAACACATCGTGCAGCGCAAGCTCGGACGCTGTCTGATGCGCGTGCAACAATACGAACGGCAGCTGAAAGCCATTGTCGCGCATTACGAACTGACCGGTCCTGCAGATCAGCTGTCTAGCATCCGCGACCAGAAGGTCGCATGTGCAAAGAAAAAGACGATGGGTACATTGATCGGGATGTTGACCGAAAGCTTTCTGACCCCGCCGCACCCAAATGAAGAAGAGTCACAGACCGAAGCCTATGTCGGTGACCAGATCTGGTTCAGGCATCAATACCAGTTGGAAATGACAGCCGAGGACTATGAGGCAATGAAGGCCGACCTCAAGGAGCTGGTTGACCTGCGAAATAACCTGGTCCACCACTTCATTGAGCGTTTCGATCTCTGGTCTGAATCGGGCTGCCAGGCGGCGGATGGTTTTCTGGAGGAAAGCTACGAAACCATCAATCGGCATTGCCTGAGTCTGCAACGTTGGGCCAAAAACATGATTGAGGCACGAGCTAAAATGGCTTCGTTTATACAAAGCCAAGCATTTGAAGATGCGCTCGACGGTATCCGAGTGGATGGCTCAGTTGATTGGCCTGATAGTGGGATTTGCTGCTGCTTACGTGAAGCAGAAACCAAGCTTGCCGAAGGTGGCTGGACTCGATTGGAAGCATCCATTCGCTGGATTGGTGGTACCTATCCAGCGCAGACGCCCAAGCGCTACGGCTGCAGCAGCTGGAGGCATGTCCTGCACGAATCAATGCAGTTCGAAATACGAAAAATCCAGGCTGATAATGAACGTACTACCGTCTGGTATCGCAGCAAGGTCAGTTGAATGGGCAACTGAATCCTCCCTCCTTTTGTAAGCGCACTGAGTGACTGCTCCTGGCCGTTTTCTGCCTGTGGTGACCGGCTGAAAACGACCCAAAGCAGCCAGTCGGCATAACAGTTTTCAACCAATCGCCTGAACAATGTGGCTGCTTCACCCAACCTCTTCTCGTATCATCAGCGCCTTTGCATCTGGAACGAACTGTGTGAAATCGCCAACTGGAAAAGCCTCGGCTGCCCCTGATGGGACGAAGTGGGACGTCGGCGAGGCTGTCAATCAGCTCTCGTGGGACGACTTGCGCATCATCAAGACGCTCAGTGATTGCGGCAATCGTTCGGCTACGGCCAAGAAGCTTGGCATCAATGTATCCACCGTTTCGCGCCGAGTTGCTCAAGTTGAGCGAACGCTCGGCATCGCGCTGTTCGATCACCGCAAATCAGGGTATCTGCTCACCGCCGAGGGTGCTGAATTGCGAGCACTCGCCGAGCGAGTGGAGCTGGATATTGTCAGCGTCACGCGGCGTGTTTCACGTTCAGGCCAAGGCCCCCTCGGGAAACTTCGAATTACCACCAGCGACTCGCTGCTGCTGTACTTCTTCACCCCCATCATCGCGGACTTCAAGGCCCTGAACGAGGGGATCAGCATCGAGGTGCTGGTGGGCAATGAAACCCTTAGCCTCGCCCGGGATGAATCGGATATCGCGATTCGAGCGACGAGAAAACCTGCAGAAAGCCTGGTGGGCCGTAAACTGGCGAACATTGCCTGGGCACCTTACTGCTGTGCCAAGCAGATGACTGGCTTGCCCCTTTTCGAAGAGGGCCAGGCATGGGTGTCATACTCCTCTGCGCTTTGCGGTTTGAAGGCGACAAGCTATGTCGAAAGCAGAGTCGCTGCTGAGCGCATAGCGTACCGCACCGATTCTGTTGCAGCAGCAAGCGCTGCAATCGCGGCGGGTCTGGGATTTGGATTCCTTCCCTGCATGTTGGGCGACATAACCCCAGGGTTGGTACGCGCCGGCCCGGTGGTGCCAGAGCTTCAGGATGAGTTGTGGTTGCTGACTCACCAGGACATTCGAAAATCGTGGCGAGTCAAAGCATTCATGACCTTCTGCGCCGCTGCCGTGGCCAGTCAAAAGCCCTTGGTCGAGGGGCAATTGATACTCCCGGTCACCTAAATCGAGACCGGGAGTGCAGCTCAGATGTCTCGGGCGCCAATCACGGCCTTGCACACGATCTCAATCAGCTGCGGACGCTGGGCAAGTCTCGACACCCCAATGATATTGCTCGCGCACTGAGGCCGCTCAGTGCCATAGGTCGCCTTGCGCACTTTGCCGACTACCGCGAACGCAGCGTCCATGTCCAGCACATAAAGCGTTTCCTCGACAACATCTTGCATAGTTGCGCCATACAAGGCGAGCAGCTTCGAAATGTTGTCGTAAGAGACCCGCATCTGCTCTCCCATCGAAGAGAAATCACTGGGCTTACCGTCGGCGTTCAGCGGCGCCGGGGCTACCAGATTACCTGCCTCATCATGGTTGAATTGACCTGATACGTAGATCTCGTTTCCTACCCGCCGTGCCTGCGGATAGCCATACGCCTCCTCCCAGGAAACGCCCCAGTAGGCGGTCTGCTTGTTGAACGGTTGTGAAGCTGTCATTGCATTCTCCTGCACATGAGGGACCGACTTGATCCGAATAGGTGGGCGAATGCTAGCAGCGCGATCGCGCATTTTATGGCGCATAAATGAGCCGGCAGGAGCGCAAAAATGCGCCACCGAAAGGCGCCTTGTTTCGTTATCTTTTGCTCGTCCTCAAGCACTGACGCTGAGGAGTGCACTCGTGGCTACGGTAATGCCTGCAAGGTGCGGGCCCCGAGACTTGTGCGACTGAACATCATCAAGCCGAAAGGAAACAAAAATGAGCAATCCTAAAACTGAAGTCCTGACTCCGCTGAATAGCCAACTGATCTTCATCGATCAGCAGCCACAGATGGCCTTCGGCGTTCAGAGCATTGACCGGCAAACGCTGAAAAACAATACCGTTGCCTTGGCCAAGGCAGCGAAGATTTTTAATGTCCCCACCACCTTCACCACGGTTGAGACAGAAAGCTTCTCAGGTCACACCTACCCCGAGCTACTCGCTGTGTTCCCGGACGCCCCGCTGCTGGAGCGCACCTCCATGAACTCCTGGGATGATCAGAAGGTACGCGACGCACTCAAGAGAAATGGTCGCAACAAGATCATCGTCTCCGGCTTGTGGACCGAGGTATGCAATGCCACCTTCGCTCTGTCGGCAATGAACGATGCCGGCTATGAAATCTATATGGTTGCAGACGCCTCCGGCGGCACCACCAAAGAAGCCCACGATTACGCCATGCAGCGCATGATCCAGGCCGGCGTGGTACCGGTAACCTGGCAGCAGGTGCTGCTGGAATGGCAGCGGGACTGGAAGAACCGCGACACCTACGACGCCGTAATGGAACTGGTAAAGGAACATTCTGGTGCATATGGCATGGGCGTCGACTACGCCTACACCATGGTGCACAAGGCGCCTGAGCGCGTTCAGCATGGCCCCACCTTGGCGCCTGTCGCTGCATCTGTCTGAGCCATCGCCAGCCCCTGCCCTGGGGGCTGTTCACAGACTTGCGAAGGGTGCGCAGTCGACTGAACCGAGTCAACGAGCCTGGCCTGGAACCTCTGAGGATTTCCAATGCCCAGCGCTGTTCGAGTCAGGCACTCGCATCCTGTTACCTGGATTAATGGATGTGTATGAACAAGGACAAATCTACCGTGCTGGCGACTCTCACACTGGCTTCGACAGGGCAGCTCAAATCCTGGCAGATAAGAACTGCCAAACAACTGATGCTGGACAGGCTGGATACCGGCATTTCAGTGACTGAACTAGCCGAAGCTTGCGCATTGTCGCGTAGTCACTTCTCACGCAGATTCAAGGAAAGCACCCGAATTTCCCCGCAGCGATGGCTGCGTGAACAGCGGGTCATGAAGAGCAGAGAGTTAATGAAGGCTTCCACGAAGTTGCTCACAGAGATCGCTCTGGAATGCGGCTTCAGCGATCAATCTCACTTCTGCCGTACATTCGTGAAGGCTGAAGGCATGACACCGAAGGCTTGGCAGCAACAAGCAATCTGCCCGATTCCGGTCGTTGCTTGAGACGGTAAGGCACCATCAACGCGCGGGCGAGCCCAAGCGGACTGAGGTTTACCCCCTTGAAAATCAAATTGTTACAGCTACAGACGATTTTTTAAAAAATTTGCGCGCTAAATTTTTTAGCGGCAATTTATTGCGCATTGTTATAACGCAAACATTTAAATCGCTAACAGAATCCCCCCGAAGACATTCAAAAGTGAGGAAAGCCATGAAAGTTCTCTACACCGCAGTCGCAACCGCAACCGGTGGTCGTGATGGCCGAGCCATCTCCAGCGACAAGAACCTCGACGTGAAACTGGCCACTCCGAAGGAATTGGGCGGTGTCGGTGGTGATGCCACCAACCCTGAGCAACTGTTCGCCGCTGGTTACTCGGCCTGCTTCATCGGTGCACTGAAGTTCGTCGCCAGCCAGAGCAAACGCAGCATTCCAGCCGACGCCTCGATCACTGCGCGGGTCGGCATTGGCCAGATCCCAGGCGGCTTTGGCCTGGATATCGACCTGAACATCAACCTGCCAGGCCTGGAGCAAGTCGATGCACAAGCGTTGGTGGAGGCGGCCCACCAAGTGTGCCCGTACTCCAACGCAACCCGTGGCAACGTCGATGTCCGTCTGCACGTCACCGTCTAACTTCCCGCCTCACCAGAAACAGGAGATATGAAATGAACGTCTTGACCAAAACACTCGTTGGCTCGCTCCTTGCCTTGTCGATCGGTAACGCATTCGCTGACTCTGGCGTCGAACACAACACCCAGGCATTCCTCGATGCATTGAACTCAGGCAGTGGTAAACCCATCGAGCAGCTTTCGCCGAAGGACGCCCGCGCGGTACTGACCGGCGCTCAGGCCGGGGTAAAACTGACACTGCCCAAGGCGGATGTCAGCGAGAAGACCATCACCGTCGACGGCCAGAACATCAGCTTGACCATCGTGCGTCCGGCGGGTGTGAAGGGGACCTTGCCTGTGTTCATGTACTTCCACGGCGGTGGCTGGGTGCTCGGCGACTTCCCGACCCATGAGCGCCTGGTGCGCGATCTGGTCGTCGGGTCCGGGGCGGTGGCGGTGTTCGTCAATTACACCCCGTCCCCTGAAGCGCACTACCCGACGGCGATCAACCAGGCCTACGGTGCAACCAAATGGGTGGCCGAGCACGGCAAGGAAATCAATGTCGACGGTAAGCGCCTGGCGGTAGCGGGCAACAGCGTCGGCGGCAACATGGCAGCCGTGGTCAGCCTGATGGCCAAGGATAAAGGTACCCCGGCCATTAAGTACCAGGTGCTGCTGTGGCCAGTGACCGACGCCAACTTCGAGACAGCGTCGTACAACCAGTACGCCGAGGGACACTTCCTCACCAAGAACATGATGAAGTGGTTCTGGGACAACTACACCACCGACCCCAAGCAACGTGCCGAGATCTACGCCTCGCCGCTGCGCGCTACCACTGAGCAGTTGAAAGGCCTGCCGCCAGCGCTGGTCCAGACCGCGAGTGCCGATGTGCTGCGTGACAAAGGGGAAGCCTATGCTCGCAAACTGGACCAAGCCGGCGTGCCGGTCACTGCGGTGCGCTACAACGGCATGATCCATGACTACGGCTTGCTGAACGTGGTCAGCCAGGTTCCGGCGGTACGCTCTGCAATGCTGCAGGCTTGCGAAGAGCTGAAAGTTCATTTGAAGTGCCCCCCACTCAAGACCGGAGATGTATGCTATGAACTGGTAATCACCGCCGGAAACGAAAAACCCGCTAAACAGCGGGCTTTTTCGTTTCCGGTGTAGCGTTAGCAGCCCTCTGCCAAGGGCACCTTTGGGTCGTAAGCGCTCCTTCTGGAGGGGCAGCTTTTGGCTGTGAATTCAGCAGGTCGATGCAACACAACTAAATTCTGTGTAAGCGACATGCAGACGGCCTCAGCGATTGAGCCTGGTAATTTTTGAACCCTGCAATCCCAGCCCGGCCATTAAGCCCTTTTGATCAAAGATGAACGCATAGACATCGGATTGAGCCGTCGAGGTAGTTATCGATTTGGCCATGCCTGAATCTACGACCACGATGCTTGGGCCCACGCCGACCTCAAATCCATTAACATTTTTCAGATCATTCATCGCTGAATAGGTCATGAAAAACATCACGTATCCAAACCGCTGCACGCCCGCCTGAAGGCCGTATGAGGCTGCTGTGGTCGCGTAGTACCCCGTCACTTTTCCGTTCTCAATCAATTCGCCTTCGCCATGGTGTGCGCCGGCGATGAGGCCCGCTTTCAGCACATCAGGGAAAACGAGGATACCCTTGGCTCGCTGCGCGAGGGCGCGCGCTTGCGGCGTTTTGGTATACAAACTCTGTAACGCCGCTTTCGCCTCGCGGTCCATTTCCGCGTTAGCAGCCATCGCATCAGAGGCGGAAGTTGATTGACCCATTTGGCAGCCCGCCGTGATCGCGAGGATTGAAATCATTGCCATCATTCGAAGGTATTTGATCATGAGCAATACTCCGTTTCTGTACCTGCCATTGAGGAACCTGCGTGGCGATAGCCGTTGCGGATCAAAGACTGACGGGGTCGATCTTTCCCTTAGACTTTAATCCTAATAAGCAGTTGGTCAAATGCTATGCACATGCATGCTCCTCAGACGAAATCGACAGTCAGCTGTTGGCCGATAACACTCGCCCACGAAAGAGGCATAACGCTCCCAGGACGCTATAAAAATTCCTACACAAACCTCGGAACGCCTCACCTTGCCCGCCGTTCCGATGAAGCTTATAGTCCGCCCCGTCGCCCAAAATGGCGATTCGTGTTTGGCGACATGCGAGGGCTCTACGCTTTGTTGCAGGGGTCGCCGCACCCGCAAGGCCGCTGTAATGGCGGCTGTGCGCGGGAGGCCTTCGGGTCTGCCGGTGTTCTCTGTGCCGGTTCGCCAACCTGCGCACAGCTGCCACCCAATCGTTTGGCGACGACTGAGTGACGGCCTTTGAGCCAATCAAACAGAGATCTTCAAATGAATCGATACATGCCCCTCACCGGAATCGACCTGGTTCCGGCTTCCCTGCTCATCGACACCGAAGCTCCACTCGACGTATTGCAAGCCGCCGCTGACTACCGAATTCGCGCAGTTACTCAGGTTCTGGAGAACATCGCCTTTCGTGCCGAGATTGGTTGCGACACGGTGGTGTTGTCGGACTTCTCCAAACTGCTGGCCATTCCGTTGCGCGACGGCTGTGACTTGATGGATGTGATTGGTCGGCGATT
Source organism: Pseudomonas sp. BF-B-15 (assembly GCF_019946675.1). Lineage (NCBI taxonomy): Bacteria > Pseudomonadati > Pseudomonadota > Gammaproteobacteria > Pseudomonadales > Pseudomonadaceae > Pseudomonas > Pseudomonas sp. BF-B-15. The sequence goes on along the minus strand of NZ_JAGYFZ010000038.1, from coordinate 28,955 downwards.
GCGGGCGCTGGCGAAGGAGTGAATGAAAACGGGCGCAGAAGGCGCCCGTTTTTTTTCAACTATAAAAAGATCTGGCATCGCTATTCTGCGGCATGACTCTTGCCTGTTATCGGCCAAAAGCCGCCACCCACATTACCTGAGCAAACATAGGCAACTCAGTGTCGCGCAGAAGAAACCCGCAACCCGGCCTACATGGAATTGCGCTTGCGCCGCGCCTCTTCATTCTCCTGCAACGCCTGTCGAACAAGCGCCCTCGCCGCCCACGCAGCGGTGTCGAGTGATTCTTCAACGCTCGCGCCACTGATGTCGCGCACGGCGATCAACGCCTCGGTGCCGATAACGATCGACAGCGCCTGCTTCAGTCGTTTGCGTGCGCGGGGCGAGAGCACGTCCTTCAGCGAGTCGACGATCGGTTCGATGTAGCTCATCCGGCGGCCTGGTCGCAGGGGCTCGTGGGTCTCGCTGTCGAGCCACACCGACATGAACGAACGTTCCATCACGTGCAGGCCGATCTCGTCGTCGATCAAGAGTTTGTTCAACGCGTTCGCGGCCAGGCCGATGCCCTTGACCGGATCGTCGCCCGGCCGCCAGAAGCTCTCCAGCGGCTTCATTTCACGATCCGCTGCCGTCTCGCTGATCAAGGCCTCGGTCGAGGGAAAGTAGCGATAGGCCGTGGCGCGCGAGACCATCGCGCGCTCGGCCACTTGCGCCACCGTCGGGTTTTGGCCCTCGTCGCGCAGGGCGATGGCGGCATCGATCAGCGCCTGACGCGTTCGCAGTTTCTGGTTGGCGCGGCCTTGCAAATCGCCACCGGGTTCAGACGGGATTGACTTCGGGATCGACATGGAATATATGAGACTCTGTCTATTCATGAGACTTGAGTCTCATAATAGGCACGCAACAATCAACCGACAAGAGGTCGCCCGTTATATTTCAGCAACTGAGCGCGCCACTGGGCGCATGAGGTGAATGCCATGAATCACAACCCCCGTTCACGGACCTGGTTTCGGCTCGCTGCCCTCTACTTCGCCATTGGCGTGATGCTGGGCGTGGCGATGGGCGCTTCCGGCGACCACTCGCTTTTCGCGGTACATGCTCATGTCAATCTGTTGGGATGGGTGTCGATGGCCCTGTTCGGCATCATCGGCACAGCGTACCCGTCAATCACCGAAGGACGCGCGGCTACCGCACAGTTCTGGATGTACAACATTGGCGTCCCGGTAATGCTTGGCGCACTGACGCTGCGGCTCAAGGGCTTTGCTGCCATCGAGCCGTTGATTGGCGTCGCGTCCATTTTCGTTGGTTGCAGTGTGCTGTTGTTTGTGTGGCTGGTGTTCTCGCGCATCGGTGTAACGGCTATGGGTTTGAGCAGCGCAACACGAGAGTCGCGCACGTCTTGAAGTCAGCTGTCCTTACGACCGGCACACAAAATGTGCCGGCCACTTGCACCACCGCTGCCCTATTTTTTGATTGAAACAATCGTCGCGCTGCCACCCTCGACCCGGAAAGCAAACGAGACACGGTCTCCGGCCGACAGCCCGGCGAGTTGATCATCCGTCACGGAAAAGGCCATGGTCATCGGCGGCCATTGCACGGCGGGTACTGCGCCGTGGGAGATGGTCACCGTGTGCCTGGCAGCATCGATAGCCTTGATCGTTCCATTGGCATTAGCGACGGACGCCTGCTTTGTCTCCTTTGTCTGCATGCCCTCCATACCGTCCATTTTCATACCCGGCATGTCCTCTGCACGAGCCAAGAAAGACAACGCAACCAAGGTTCCTGCCACTGCAATATGGGTCAGTTTCATACGACTTTTCCTTTAAGGTGAGTGGATTCAATGACGAGATGTCGGCGGCGCATCAGGCGATAGGCTGCCGGAATGACAAACAGGGAAAGCAAGGGAGCCGTGATCATGCCGCCGACCATGGGCGCGGTAATGCGGCTCATCACTTCACTGCCGGTTCCGCTGCCCAACAGGATGGGTAACAGGCCGGCAATGATCACGGCCACGGTCATGGCCTTGGGGCGAACCCGCTGCACAGCGCCTTCACGAATCGCCGCACTCAGGCCGCGCTCAGTGCTGTCGCCGAGGTCTTCACGTTCTGCCCAGGCGCTTTTCAGATAGAGCAGCATGATCACGCCAAACTCGGCAGAAACACCGGCCAGGGCGATAAAGCCGACACCAGTGGCGACCGACAGATTGAATCCCAACAGATAGATGAACCATGCCCCGCCAGTCAGCGCGAATGGCAGCGTGGCCATGATCAGCAACGCCTCATCGAAGCGCGCAAACGTCAGGTAGAGCAGCACGAAGATGATCAACAGCGTGGCTGGCACCACCAGTTTGAGTCGTGCATTGGCTCTGTCGAGAAACTCGAACTGCCCTGAGTAGCTCAGGCTCATGCCAGGCTGCAACTTGACCTGCTCGTTTACGGCATGGCGCAAATCAGCGACCACCGAGGCAATGTCCCGGCCACGCACATCGATATAGACCCAGCCTGAAGGCCTGGCGTTTTCACTTTTGAGCATCGCCGGGCCGTCGCTGATTTTGACGTTGGCCACTGTCCCCAGGGTGATCTGGATGCCTGACGGCGTGTAGATCGGCAATTGCTCCAGGGCACCGAGCGAGTCACGCCACTCCCGCGGGTAACGTACGTTGATCGGAAAACGTGCGAGCCCTTCAATAGTCTCCCCGACATTTTCACCACCGATAGCGCCGGCCACGATGGACTGCACATCAGCGATATTCAGCCCGTAGCGAGCGGCGGCCTTGCGGTCGATATCCACGTCGATATAGCGGCCGCCGGTCAAGCGTTCGGCCAGCGCTGAACTGACACCGGGTACGCCTTTGGCCACCCGCTCGACCGCCTGGGTGACAGCATCGATGTCCGTCAATTGGGTGCCGGCGACTTTCACTCCGATCGGACTTTTGATGCCGGTGGCAAGCATGTCGATACGGTTGCGAATCGGCGGTATCCAGATATTGGTCAGCCCTGGAACCCGAACCACGCGATCCAGTTCTTCCACCAGTTTTTCCTGGGTCATGCCTGGCCGCCATTGCTCGTGTGGCTTGAATTGAATGGTGGTCTCGAACATTTCCAACGGTGCCGGGTCGGTGGCAGTTTCGGCACGCCCCGCTTTGCCGAACACGTGCTCGACTTCGGGCACCGTCTTGATCAGGCGGTCGGTCTGTTGCAGCAGCTGCGCAGCTTTCTGTGCCGACAACCCCGGGAGAGCGGAAGGCATATAGAGCAGATCACCTTCGTCCAAAGGCGGGAGAAACTCACCGCCCAGGCGCGACATTGGCCATAGCGCACTGACAAACACCACCAGTGCCACCAGCAGGGTGACTTTGGGACGGCGCAGCACCGCCTCCAGGGCCGGCTGGTAGATCCTGATCAACCAGCGGTTCAACGGGTTTTGTTGCTCACCGGGAATTCGCCCGCGAATCCAGTACCCCATCAGCACGGGCACCAAGGTCACCGACAACCCCGCCGCCGCGGCCATCGCATAGGTTTTGGTGAACGCCAACGGGCCGAACAGTCGCCCCTCCTGAGCTTCCAGGGTGAACACCGGAATGAACGATAACGTGATGATCAACAAACAGAAGAACAGCGCCGGGCCGACCTCTGCCGCTGCTTCGGTCATGACGTGCCAATGACGCTCGCCCTTCAGTTCCTCCCCCGGATTGGCCGCGTGCCAGGCCTCAATCTTCTTGTGGGCATTCTCGATCATCACCACGGCAGCATCGACCATGGCGCCGATGGCGATGGCAATCCCGCCCAAGGACATGATGTTGGCGTTGATCCCTTGGTAACGCATGATGATGAAGGCCATCAGCACGCCCACCGGCAGGGAGATGATCGCCACCAGTGATGAGCGCAAGTGCCAAAGGAAGATCCCGCAAACCAGCGCGACGACAATGAACTCTTCGATCAACTTATGGCTGAGGTTTTCCACCGCGCGGTCGATCAGTTTGCTGCGGTCGTAGGTGGTGACGATTTCCACTCCGGCCGGCAAACTGCTTTTCAGTTCGTTGAGTTTGGTCTTGACCGCCGCAATCGTCTCGCGAGCGTTCTTGCCGCTGCGCAAAATCACCACGCCACCGACGGTTTCGCCCTCGCCGTCGAGTTCGGTAATGCCCCGCCGCATTTCCGGTCCCAATTGAATAGTGGCGACATCGCCAAGGGTCACCGGCACACCATCCGCCCCCAACTTGAGCGGGATCGCCCGAAAGTCATTGAGCGTCTTCAGATAACCGGAAGCGCGCACGATGAACTCGGTCTCTGCCATCTCCAGTACCGCGCCACCCGTTTCCTGATTGGCCTTGCCGATAGCCTCGGTCACCGCTGTCTGAGTGATGCCGAAGCTGGCCAGTTTCAGCGGATCGAGTTGCACCTGGTATTGCTTGACCATGCCCCCCACCGTGGCCACTTCCGCGACGTTGGGCAGGGTCTTGAGTTCGAACTTGAGGAACCAGTCTTGAAGCGCGCGCAGTTGCGCCAGGTCGTGTCCACCGCTGCGATCCACCAGTGCGTACTGATAGATCCAGCCCACCCCCGTCGCATCGGGTCCCAACGCCGGTTTGGCGCTGGCCGGCAACCGGCTTTGTATCTGACTCAGATATTCCAGCACCCTCGAACGGGCCCAGTACACGTCAGTGCCGTCTTCAAACAGCACGTAAACGAAGCTGTCACCGAAGAAGGAATAACCACGCACCGTCTTGGCTCCCGGCACTGAGAGCATGGTGGTGGCCAACGGATAGGTCACCTGGTTCTCGACAATCTGCGGCGCTTGGCCCGCAAATGGAGTGCGGATAATCACCTGAACATCCGAGAGATCCGGCAGCGCATCGATGGGTGTGCTCTGCACTGACCATATGCCCCACGCCGTGACGAACAGTGTCGCCAGTAACACCAGGAACCGGTTGGCGACTGACCAACGAATCAGGGCCGCAATCATGGCTGGCTCCCCGATTTTTCCTCATCCGCCTCATGAATACCGGAGGCTGCTGCGCTGGGTGGCGACTCGTCCTCAGTGCTGGCAACAATGCCCTTGAGACTGGCCTCCGAGTCCAGCAGGAACTGGCCAGACGTAACCACCTTCCAGCCTTCTTCCAGACCTTTCAAAATGGCCGTCTTGCCATCACTTTCCTGCCCGGGTTGCACCTCTACCGGGCGGTAGTGGCCAGTGTCTTCGGCGAGCATCACCAAGGCCCGTCGCCCCGTGCGAATAACCGCCTCGCTCGGCACCCACAACACACTGTGTTCGCTCGAACGGTTCAGGCGCACCTGCGCCGTCAAACCCGGCCTGAGGTGTCCGTCCGGATTGGGCAGTTCCACCCGCACACGCAGGGTGCGACTGTCCGCACTGGTCTCGGGCAAAATAGCGCTGACCTCGCCGTTGAGCACGGTCCCCGGAAAGGCTGGCAGCCGTGCTTCGACCGTCTGCCCCACTGTGATCGATCCGGTCTGCGACTCTGGAACGGCCACGGCCAGCCAGACACTGCTCAAGCCATTGACGCGTGCCAGCGTGTCGCCCGTCGCCACGGTCATGCCCGTGCGTACGTTCAAGGCTTGCAGCACACCGGCGATGGGACTGGTCAGCGTCAGGTATGGCTGAACCTTACCGCTACGCTCTATCTGAGTGATCAGCGCTGCCGGCATTCCGGTGAGCTGCAGTCGCTGGCGGGCTGCAGCCAACAGCTCAGCGTCGCCGTTACGCTTCAGGGCAAGGAACTCCGTCTGAGCCGCAGCCCATTCCGGCACCAGAATATCCGCCAACGCTGCGTTGGCGTTCAGCACATCTCCGGGAGCATGGGCATAGACTCGCTCCACAAAGCCAGCGGTGCGTGCCTGAATCACCGCAACATCACGTTCGTTGAGCGCCAGGACACCTGTCACGTCGAGACTGGAATGAAAGGCTCCACGGGTGACAGTCGCAAAACGCAGCCCGAGATTCTGTGTCACCCCCGGGTCGATACTGACAGTCGCCCGGTCTCCTGCGCCGCTGGCGTATTGGGGAACCAGTTGCATGTCCATGAAGGGGGACTTGCCCGGTTTGTCGAACTTTTGCTGCGGGTACATCGGGTCGTACCAATACAGGGCTTTGCGTTCGGGCACAGCATTGATGTCTTGCTCCGCCACGGCATTTGGCGCTGCGCTCATACGCTGGTGCGCGACCCCATAACCACCGGCAACACCTAATGCCAGCGAAAGGCTAACCAGCAATGCCCCATTCCATTTTTCAAGTTTCATTGGCTGGCCTCCCCGTAAGCAAAATACAAACGCGCACTGGTCAGCGCGCGCTGCTCCTCCACGTCGATCTGTTTGAGCCGGGCTTCGATGAGTTCACGTCGGGCGGTCACAACGGTGTCTAAATCGCCTTTGCCGGCCCGGTAGCTGGCCATGCTGAGTTCGACCTTTTCCTTGGCCAGCGGCAACAGGCTTTCCTGGTTTCGGTGCACGGCACGATTCAGGCGCTCGTAGTCAGCCAGTTGGTTTTCCAGTTGCTGGGTGTGCTCGCGTGACAAGGCTTCGCGCTCGGCCTCAAGCTGGTTGAGCTCAGCGTGTCTGGCTGCGATTTTCGGGTTTTGGCGAGCGTCAGGAAACAACGGCAGATCCCAGGAAAACTGCACGCTGACCATGTCGCCGAACTCTCGGCCACGATGCTGATAGTCAAGCTCCCAACTCCAATCCGATTGCTTCTCCGACTCGGCTTCACGAACCTTGGCTTGCGCTTCGCGGGTCATCGGCGCAAACGCTGCCAGCTCCGGGTGGTGTTGCAGTTGATGGGAGTAGCTTGAGCTATCGACGGGCCATTCAGGCAGGCTGCCCACAGGCTTGTCGTTGGCGGCTGAGCCAATCCAGCGTTTGAGGGCGGCTCGGGCCTGGGCTCGCTGCAGAATCAGATCGTCCTGCTGCTCTGCCAACTGAGCGGCTTCCTGTTTGGGTGTCACCGCATCGGCGGGCTGGGCGCGGCCGCCAGCAATCCGGGCCCGGACGGTATCGCTCAGCAGGCGGTTTTCTTTGTAGAAGTCCTGGAACAACGCATCTTTACGTTCGATTGAATAGCTGCTGATCCAGGCCAGTGCGGTGGACTGGCGGACCTTCAGACGTTCGACCCGACGCTCAGCGGCGGCGCGGTCGACAGCCGCATCGGCGACCTCGATACGCGCTTTTCGCTTGTCGCTGTTCGGCATCTCCTGACGGACCCCGACCATTTGCATGGTCATGAAATCCTGGTCGAGGCTCCAGCGATCCGGACCGCCTATGGGGTAGTTCTGCACTCCCAGAAGCAACTTGGGATCAGGTAGTTCACCCGCCGGGATGGCAGCGCTGCTGGCAGCCTGAATCCTGGCGTCTTGTGCGGTCAGTGACGGCGCATTGTTTTCGGCCAGCCGCAACGCTTCATCGAGTGTCAGTGCGGCAGCGAAGCTCGGCAATGCCAGTACGCTTGCCGCCAGGCCGACCACGAGGGGCCAACCTGTGCAATAGCACTTGGAGTTCATGTCTACGATTCCTGTGATCATCAACTGCGCGCGTCAAAAGACATGCGCACAGCCAGGTCATCCCGCTAATGCGGAATGAGGTTCGATGTGGGACAGGAATCAAACGCGGGGCGGTCGCCATACCCCGGACGGGGTTTTCACGGGCAGGGAATCGCTAAAGAAGGAAAGCGCTACGGGGCTGAATGCGGTTATGGGAGGCTTGATAATCGAGACTTGCAGCATGCCGCCCGTCTTGCATTCTTGGCCTGGTTTGCAAGGCTTGCCATGCTCGGTGGGGCTTTTCATGTCGTTGCAGCAGTCCATTCCCATGCCGTCCATCATCGCCATGCCCATCGTCTTCATGGGGCACGGTTCTGTCGGTGCCTGAACGCCCGCCATCCCGCTGAGGGGAAGCGCCAGGCTGATCATGAAAATGATGCAAAACCGCAGATAGCGTTTCATGGGCTGGAGTGTAGTCGCTGCAATTGGCTCTTACGATGGGATTTGAGTTGTCAGCAACCTATCGTCAGGTTCCGACGCAGGCGATAACACCGGACATGAATTAAGCCAGCATTACGTCTTCTTCAGCAATCCTGAAATCCACGCGGGATCGTGTGCTTCCCATTGCCCGCCTCTCTCATCACAGGGGCAAAGGCCTGTCCTGCACCACCCGTTTCATGACCAGCGTCGACGTCAGCCGCTGCACATTGGGCAAGGTCGAAAGGCTTTCATCGTAGAGCCGTTGAAAGGCCGGCAAATCCTGAGTGATGACGTGCAGCAGATAATCCGGTTCGCCGAACAACCGCTGGGCATCGACCACCTGCGGGATGTCGACGAGCGCCGTCTCGAACGCCTCGACCGCTTTGCGGTCGCCCTCGCGCAACGTGGCAAACACCATTGCGGAAAAGTTAAGGCCCAATGCGCTTGGGTCCAGTTGTGCTCGGTAGCCGAGCAACACACCCGACTCTTCCAGGGCCCGGACGCGTCGGTGGCAAGGGGAAAGGCTCAGGCCCACGCGTTCGGCGAGCTCGGTGACCGACAGGCGACCGTCCTTTTGCAGCTCAGAAAGAATCTTGCGATCAATCCTGTCCATTTCGAATTTTCTCCCAACTCTGCGCATTCTGATGATCATCTTTGAAAGTAAATTCTAACAAGATTTCCTTATTCTTCCTCGCATCCATATTTTTCGGAGCGGGACGATGCAGAGCACGGTGTATCAGCAGCAGAAGTGGTTAGCGCCATGACCTTGAGTGTTTTCGTGGCTTTTTGGGCGGTGTCGATTCTGTTCGTCATCACGCCGGGTGCAGATTGGGCTTACGCGATTTCGGCGGGGTTGAAGGGCCGGGTCGTGATACCCGCCGTGGGCGGGCTGTTGTCCGGTCATTTGATTGCCACGATGATCGTTGCCGCGGGCGTCGGCACGCTGGTAGCCAACCATCCCGTTGCCTTGTCGGTGCTGACCGTTGCCGGGGCCGGTTATCTGCTGTGGTTGGGCATCAACATGCTCGCCCGCCCCGCTACACCGCACTCAGATGATGCTCAGGCGCCGGGCTCCTGGCAGCGTTGGGCGATCAAGGGGCTTTGTGTGAGCGGGCTGAATCCGAAAGTGTTTTTGCTGTTTTTGGCGCTGTTGCCGCAATTCACCGACGCGGCAGCGGCCTGGCCTGTGCCGATGCAGATGATTGCGCTGGGGCTCATCCACACGGTCAGTTGTGGCGTGATTTATTTGCTCGTGGGATTCGGCTCACAGGCCGTACTGCAAGCACGCCCCGCCGCGGCCCGGTGTGTCAGTCGTTTCTCCGGAACGGCCATGATCATCATCGCGGTCGTTTTGCTCGGCGAGCAGCTGTTGGGTTAAGTCCGTGACAAGGCCAGCATTGCACAGCGCTTTTGCCCCGCGCCAACACTCCCCGCCTCGTCGTACAGATCGCTCACGGTGTCGTAGTCCACTCGGGCGTCGGGCACCAGAAAATTGACCAGCTTCGATTTCAAAATCTCTTCGACCATCTTGGTGTCTCCCTGATATGAGTAGCAGTCCTGTCAATCAGACACCTGCTGTGCACTGGCGCTGAGTGCACGGGGTGATAATGTAGCGCGCCGAATGGAGAATCCAGACCATGCGCCAAGTTCTTCTCGTTGTGGATGTTCAATCCACCTTCTCGCCGCCTGAATGGCTCGTGAAGGGTATTCAAAAAATCGCGGACGTTGTCCCGGCGGTGGCGACCGTCGAGCTGCATGACGAGCAGCGCACGCCGTTCCATCAACAGCTCGGCTGGCACCCTGCGGCGCTCGACAGCAGCGCGGTAAAAACAGAGCAGGTTTTCGTCAAGCACGGCTATGCACCTTCGCCAGAGACCATGGACTATTTGAAGCGCCTGAAGCCGGACCGTGTCCTGGTTTGCGGTATCCAGACGGACACCTGTGTCCTGGCCGCAGGCTTTGCACTGTTTGACGCCGGCCTTTATCCGACGCTCGTCACCGACCTCACGGTGGGTTCATCCCTGGACCGCTCCGGGCAACTGGGTATCAGCCTCTGGACCCACCATTTTCGGCACACCACCACCTCAGCTGAAGTTCTTTCAGGATTGATCGCCGAGCAAAAGTGACGTGATCGCGAACAGGAAAGCCACCGCAGCAGGCATTCGTGGATAGGCGCACGTCGCTTGTGCGGCAGCCTGTCGGCGCAGGGTCAGGATGGCTGCACCGAAGCGGATGAACGTTGAGCTGGCAAAAAAGCAAAATTGCCATGTGTTCCACTCGTTAGTTCATACGTCGCAGTTCTCACTGCCCGTTTCTATCTGTCTGGAGTTCTCTCGATGCCCTCGCCCAAATCCCTGCCCGCTACGCTGCTGGGGCTGGCGCTTGCCTGTCCGGCCATGGCCGAGGAAGCCCAAGGCCTGGAGCTGGGACAGGTGCTGATTCAGGCTGAGGAGCAGCGCGGCGAAGACCAGACGATCGAGGATGCCGAGGCCCGGCTTGCCCAGGTGCCCGGCGGCACCAATGTGGTCGATATGCGCCGCCCCCTTCAGGGCCGCGTGGCCAGCAACCAGGATGTGCTGGCCTATCAGCCGGGGGTCTATGCCCAGTCTGCGGGCAATGAAGGGGTGAAGATTTCGATCCGTGGCTCGGGGATCAACCGTGCACCGGGCGCCCATGCCTCGGGGCTGTACGCCATGCTCGACGGTCTGCCGCTGACCGGCCCGGGCGGCACGCCCTACGAGTTGCTGGAGCCGCTGTGGCTCGATCATGTGGAAGTGCTGCGCGGCGCCAACGGTTTCGACAGGGGCGCGCTGGCCTTGGGCGGAGCCATCGATTACATCAGCCACACCGGCTACGACGCACCGCTGTTGCAGGTGCGCTACGCCATGGGCAGCCACGGTTATCAGCAGCGCCAGGTCAGTTCCGGGCAGGTGCTGGGGGATTTCGACTACTACGTGTCCACGACCGATGCGCGCGCCGACGGCTATCAGGATCACACGGCCAGCGAGAGCCAGGGCGTCATTGCCAACTTCGGCTATCGCTTCAACCCGAAGCTGGAAACGCGCTTTTATCTGCGCTATCGCCAGACCGACAACGACCTCGCCGGGCGGGTGACCAAGCACTCCATCGAGCACGACCCACGGGCCGCCAACCCCGCTTACGTGGCGCGGGACGACCGTCGCGAACAACCGGGCAGCACCTTCTTCGGCAACAAGACCACCTACTACATCGATGACGATTCGAGTATCCAGACCGGTCTTGTCTACCATGACTACCCGATGGACTTGCGTGAGGGCCCCAACCGCTTGAAGGTGGCGTACACGGACGTCAGCGGCACCTTCGACTATAAGCGTCGCGACACCCTCTGGGGCCTGGAAAGCCATAGCACGCTGGGCCTGCGCGTGACGAAGCACCTGCCCAATGCCGGCGCCAGCGAATCAGTGCGCATCCCCACCGGCAACACCGCCGGCTATGCGCCGGGCACGCCCATTCGCAACTTCACCTACCAGGGTTCAGACACGGTCTTGCATATGGGCAATGACCTGGAGATCGCCGACGACCTGTGGCTGACCACCGGCCTCGCAGCCATTTACACCCGCCGCGAAAGCGCCGTGACCTTCCCGGAAGGTGGCGGCAAAACCAGCCTCAACGACTGGGACTACGCACCACGCGTGGGCCTGCGCTACCAACTCACACCGGACTTGCAGCTGTTCGGCAATCTCAGCCGCTCGGTCGAAGCGCCGCACCCGTGGTCGCTGATCTACAGCTCCAACATTCGCTTCCCGGCAGGCAGCGGTGTCGCCACAGGCGCCCAGCGCGACCCGATCAAACTGCAGAACCAGACCGCGACCACCCTCGAACTCGGCGGCCGCGGCGACAGCACGATGGGGCAATGGAGCCTGGCCTGGTACTACGCTCAGGTGCAGCACGAATTGCTTTCGGTGTTGCCGGATGCCAATGCCGTGACGCCTTACGAACTCAACGCCAGCCCGACCGTGCACCAAGGCGTGGAAGCCAGCCAGCAAAGCAACCTGTGGTCGTCCGGCGATGGCGGCCAACTGAGCTTGCGCCAGAGCTACACCTTCAGCGACTTCCACTACCGCGATGACGACCGCTTCGGCGACAACCGCCTGCCGGGCTTGCCGATGCACTACTACCAGGGCGAACTGCGCTACGACTGGCCCCAGGGTTTCTTCGCCGGGCTCAATACGCAGTGGGTGTCGAAAACTGCGGTCGATTACGCCAACAGCTATTACGCCGATCCTTACGCACTGTTCGGCGCGACGGTGGGCTACAACGCCCCCAAGGGCGACTGGCAGACCTGGCTGGACCTGCGCAACTTGACCAACAAGCACTACGCCGCCACCGTCACACCGGGCTACGACGACAAAGGTCTGGACGCAGCACGGTCGACGCCGGGCGAAGGTATGGCGGCGTATGTCGGGGTGTCGTGGAGTTTGCGCTGAGGCCTGGGCATGCTTTTGAGTCGGTCCTGACTATGCCGACGACACTTTTGAGCTGAGACGTTTCAGCGGCTGCCGCGATAATCGAACGCTAAACCCATGAGACATCGAGGTTCAGCATGACAAGCGCCGCGACAGAGCAGGTCAGCCCGCAAACCCTGAGAAAAGTGATTGTCGCCGCCGGCATCGGCAATTTCGTCGAGTGGTTTGACTTTGCCGTCTACGGCTTTCTGGCGACGACCATCGCCCAGCAGTTTTTCCCCAGCGGCGATGCCAGCGCTGCGCTGCTGAAAACCTTTGCGGTATTCGCCGTGGCCTTTGCGTTTCGGCCCCTGGGCGGGATTTTCTTCGGCATGCTCGGTGACCGGATCGGTCGCAAGCGTACCCTGGCGATGACCATCCTGCTGATGGCGGGCGCGACGACCCTGATCGGTTTGTTGCCGACCTACGCCGCGATCGGTGTCACGGCACCGGTGCTGCTGAGCCTGATCCGCTGCGCCCAGGGTTTTTCCGCAGGGGGCGAATATGCCGGTGCCTGCGCCTATCTGATGGAACATGCTCCCAGCGATAAAAGAGCGTGGTATGGCAGTTTCATTCCGGTGTCGACCTTTGCAGCCTTTGCATCGGCAGCCGTGGTGGCTTACGCACTCGAGGCGTCATTGTCGGCCGAAGCCATGGGCAGCTGGGGCTGGCGCCTGCCGTTCCTGATTGCCGCGCCACTGGGCCTGGTCGGTCTTTACCTGCGCTGGAAGATGGATGAAACCCCGGCGTTCCAGGCCGTCACCCAACAACATGCTGTCGCGCACTCTCCGCTCAAGGAGACCCTGCGCAACCATGGTTCGGCCATCTGCTCCCTCGGTGCGTTCATCTCGTTGACGGCCCTGTCGTTCTACATGTTCACCACCTACTTCGCGACTTACTTGCAGGTCGCGGGCGGCCTGAGTCGCGCAACGGCGTTGCTGGTGTCGCTGATTGCACTGATCTTCGCCGCACTGATGTGCCCGTTGGCCGGTTTGTTTTCGGACCGGGTCGGGCGGCGCATGACGGTGATGACGGCCTGCGCGCTGTTGATCGTGGCGGTGTATCCATCGTTCATGATGGCCAGTTCCGGCTCGTTCGCAGCGTCCATCGTTGGCGTCATGCTCCTGGCGATTGGCGCCGTGTTGTGTAACGTGGTGACCGCCGCCCTGCTCTCGGAAACCTTCCCGACGCGCACTCGCTACACCGCATCGGCGATCACCTACAACATGGCCTACACCCTGTTCGGTGGCACCGCGCCGCTGATGGCGACCTGGCTGATCAGTACCACCGGCAGCAATCTCTCGCCAGCGTTCTACTTGATTGCCATTGCAGTGTTGGCGTTGGTTGGCGGCCTGGCGTTGCCGGAGACTTCGAAGATCTCCCTGCACGATGTTTCATCAGGTGAGAAGCCAACAGAGGTGCCAGCGGTGGCACGAGGGTGAAACTCACCCTCGTGGTTTGTTTAACCCGGCTAACCCCTGAGCGCCGCTTCAATCGCCGCGACGTCGATCTTGCCCATCTGCATCATCGCCTCAAATGCACGCTTGGCCGCGGCGGGATCGGGATCAGTGATCGCCGCCGTCAGCACCCGAGGGGTGATCTGCCAGAACAAACCCCACTTGTCCCGGCACCAGCCGCAGACGTTTTCTTCACCGCCGTTCCCCACTATCGCGTTCCACAAGCGGTCCGTCTCGGCCTGATCGTCGGTCGCCACCTGAAACGAGAAGGCCTCGTTGTGCTTGATCGACGGCCCGCCATTCAGCCCGAGACACGGGATGCCCATCACCGTGAACTCCACCGTCAGGACGTCGCCCTTCTTGCCCGCCGGATAGTCGCCGGGGGCGCGGTGGACAGCGTTCACCGCACTGTCCGGAAATGTTTCGGCGTAGAACGTCGCGGCGTCCAGCGCGGTGCCGTCATACCACAGGCAAATCGTGTTTTTGCTGACCATTTTTGTTCTCCAAATGAATGTGGCGGTTTTTCCTAGTCAACGTCTTCGAACGTTCCCGTATGTACTTCGCCGCTGCGTTCGTAGCGGCTGATCAATACACCCGCTGGCGTGGTGATCGAGTGCGCCAGGGTGAACGCCGACGCCAGCGCATCCTCGCCGAACAGGCGCTTGCCGCGCCCCAGGACCACGGGAAACGTCATCAGCCGCAGCTCGTCGACCAACCCGGCGGCCAGCAATTGGCGCACCAGATCACTGCTGCCCTGGGTCAACAAACGGGCGCCGTCCTGCTGCTTGAGCACGCGTATCGCGTCGGCAAGGTTGCCTTTCAGTGCATGGCTGTTCTGCCAGTCGAGCGTATCGGGTCGATGCGTGGCGACGTGCTTGGCCACGCGGTTGAACAGGTCGCCGATGGGATGGCCGTTTTTGTCGGGCCAATACGCCGCGAAAATGTCGTAGGTGCGGCGCCCCAGCAGCAACTCGAACGGCTGCGCGAACAGCTCGTTGATGGCCTGGCCGGAGGCTTCGTCGGCGTAAGGCACGATCCAGCCACCGAAACGGAAATCGCCGTCGGGATCCTCTTCGGGCCCGCCGGGTGCTTGAATAACGCCATCAAGACTGATGAAAGCGGCAACGGTGAGCGTGCGCATGGTCTTCTCCCGGTTGGTCTTCGTGACAGCGCTCTTGCAGGAAACACCGACGATCAGGCGCATTCCTTAACCGTAGTCGAACGAGACGCCGGGAAATCGACAGTGCGATATACGGATGACGAGCCCTGCGAAAAACAGTCTTGAACGCTACAATCACAGCCCTCTCCCGCAGATCAGGCAGACCCGTCCGGCTATGGCGCTCGACCCTCCAACGATGTTGACACTCTCTATCGCCCTCGCAGCAGCCGCCGCGCTGTATCTGGCGATCGAGTGGCGCAGCATTCGCGAACCCTCGCTGCTGTTCTGGAGCGCAGGATTTGCCACGATCACCGTGGGTTCGACCCTCGCCTTGCTGCGCATCAGCGGCCTGTTGCTGATCGGTATCTGGTTCGCCAACGGCCTGTTGGTGACGGCGCACTTCCTGTTCCTGTTGGGCGTCGCGCGTTTTACGCAGGTGCGCCTGTCTCGCGCCTGGTACCTGATTTTTGCAGCCTGGTTTGCCATGCTGTTGCTGCCGGACGAAGCGTCGTGGTCGAAGCTCATGCTGGTGGCCAATTCGCTGCTGGTCGCCCTGCCGACGCTCAGGGCCAGCTTCCTCCTGCGTCCTCATGGCAAGTCTTTGAGCGTGGGCGCGGTGCAACTGCGTTATGTGCTGCTGACCCACGGGCTGTTCTATCTGGCCAAGGCGATATCGGTGGTCGTGCCAGGCACGCTGATCGATCTGGCGGCCTTTCGTGGCGAGATCATCCAGATTTCGCTGGTTGAGGGCGCGATGGCGATCATGCTGATCGCACTCTCGATGACCGGCACCGAGCGCTACCGGCGGGAGAAACAGATTGAACGACTGGCGGCACGCGATCCGTTGACCGCCCTGTACAACCGCCGCGCCCTCGAAGTACGGGCACCGCGCCTGCTGGAGAACGTCTCGGGCACGCGACCGGGCGCGCTGCTGCTGATCGACATCGACAACTTCAAACTGGTCAACGACCTCTACGGCCACACGGCCGGCGATCGATTGCTGGTTTCGCTGAGCGAGATGATTCGCGCGGTTTTGCCCGGCGGTGCACTGGCGGCCCGGCTGGGCGGTGACGAGTTTGTCATCCTGCTGAATGACGCATCGAGTGAGCGAGTCGTTGGGTTGGGCAACGCGCTGCGGGACCGGTTTCACCAGGCCGCCGCACAGGCATTCACCACGCCTGAACCGGTCACCTTGAGCATCGGCGCCAACCTGTTCGACCAGCCGCCGTCGAGCCTGGCCGCCTTGATCGAGCAAGGCGACGCCGCGCTTTACGAATCCAAGCGCGGCGGACGCAACAGCCTGCGCCTGGTGGATCGGACCCTGGCCAGCGACGAGCTGTCACCTACCCGCTGACTCGCCAGTTGTGTTGATACGCATGCATGAGTGATAGGTTCACAAATACTGCGTATCTTGTCCGATACAAAGCGATCCAACGCGGCCATTTGCGAGCCTCTCTCGTCAAGGAAGAACAATGATCACTGCTTCAACTTCGACTTCAACGAATGCGGCGATGTCGGCCTACACCTCTGCCGCCGAGGCGAAGGCTGCGGCGGCTGCGCAACAGCAACGCGTGGCTCAGGATGATCCGGCCAAGACACCGAACGACGATTCGGTGAGCCTGTCCAGCACCTCCACCGCCTACAGCAATTCGATCGCCGGCAACGCGCCGTTCTTCCCGGTGCGTTCGGGCATGAACGCCGACGCCCTCGTCCTCGGTGCCTCCAAGCCTGGCGCGATCTCCAGTTCCAAGGACAAGACGTTTGCCGAAGTGGCCACCGATGCCCGCAAGCGCATGGATGAAAAATACGCGCTGATGAAAGCCAGCGGCAAACCGTATACCGGCAGCGATGAAGACCGGAATGCGTTGATGGGCGATCTGGATCGACGTTCGCTGAACGCCGTCGCCACCAATCAGGGCGGGACCTTCACCGCAGAGGAACAAGCCTCGGCACAAGCCTTGATGCGCCAACAGGCGCGCCTCGCCACCGGTTACTACAGTGGCCCGGCGGACCAGCAAAAAAACTGGAAAGACCCGTTTATCAACGACCCTTACGGCCGGGCCCGCGCCGCCCTGGATTTCATGGACAACATGAGCCCCGAAGAGAAAGCCAAGCCTGAGTGGCTGTCCCAGCATTTGTCGCTGGAAGCGGCGCTGAATCAAAGCTCGAGCCTGGACCCCGCCGAGAAGAAGACCGGGCATTTCCACAACCTGGCTGAAATCCTCGCGGGTATCGTGACGGACGGATCTGACAGCGAAAAATCCAGCTCAGCCAAAAACACAGATCCGAGCGTCGGGATCATGAAAAAGCTGCAATCCCTGGTTTCGTGACACCGCCGATCCTGTAGGAGCCAGCTTGCTGGCGATTGGGCCTTGAACATTGCGTTGATTTCATGGGCCTCATCGCTGGCAAGCCAGCTCCTACAGGTTCCGGGGTGCCTGGTCGATTGCATTCACAACGCTGATGCCGCTGGTAGAACACCCCCCCTGTAGGAGCCGGCTTGCTGGCGATTGGGCCTTGAATATTGCGTTGATTGCGAGGGCCTCATCGCTAGCAAGCCAGCTCTTACAGGTTCCGGGGTGCCTGGTCGATTGCATTCACAACGCTGATGCCGCTGGAAGAACACAACCCCTGTAGGAGCCAGCTTGCTGGCGATTGGGCCTTGAACATTGCGTTGATTTCGTGGGCCTCATCGCTGGCAAGCCAGCTCCTACAGGTTTCGGGGTGTCTGGCCGGTGGCATTCACAACGCTGATGCCGCTGGTAGAACACAACCCCTGTAGGAGCCGGCTTGCTGGCGATTGGGCCTTGAACATTGCGTTGATTGCGTGGGTCTCATCGCTGGCAAGCCAGCTCCTACAGGTTCCGGGGTGTCTGGTCGGTGGCATTCACAACGCTGATGCCTGCCGAAGCACACAGCCCCTGTAGGAGCCAGCTTGCTGGCGATTGGGCCTTGAATATTGCGTTGATTTCATGGGCCTCATCGCTGGCAGGCCAGCTCCCACAGGTTCCGGGGTGTCTGGCCGGAGGCATTCGCAACGCTGATGCCGCTGGTAGAACACAACCCCTGTAGGAGCCAGCCTGCTGGCGATTGGGCCTTGAATATTGCGTTGATTTCATGGGCCTCATCGCTGGCAAGCCAGCTCCCACAGGTTTGGGGCTACCCTTCAAAACGTCCCGTGCCTTCGCGGTCGTGCTTGTATCGGCGGGTCAACGGAAACGGCGGCAACCACTGCTCGCGGCGAATGATCCAGCTTTCATAGGTGGGCGTCAGTTGGTCAGGGGCATCCAGCGATCCCAGGTTCACTTCAACTTCGTCGTCGGTGCGGGCGAAAACCGAGGAGCCACAGCGCGGACAAAAAAAACGCCCGGCATAGTCGCGGGTTTCGCCGGTGATCGTCACCGCACTCTCGGGGAATATCGCGGAAGCGTGAAACAGCGCGCCATGATGCTTGCGGCAGTCGAGACAGTGACAGAGGCCGACCCGGTATGGCCGCCCGGATGCCACAATTCGCACGTTGCCGCACAGGCAACCGCCGGTAAAAGAGTCCATGGTGCGCCTCCTCTGAATTCGTGTGACCGGAAGGCTTATTACGATAGCAGCCACCACTGGTCGCAACGAACTTGCTCTACAGATGCTTTTTACCTAATTTTGAATCTATAGATTCAATTTGAGGTCATGAACATGGCCGTTGCCCTCCAGCAACAAGCCTTCACCAAAAGCCAGTGCGTAACCGGCCTGCGCGCCGCTGTCGGCATTCTCGATAAATGGCGCGCCTCCAGCGATCAGGCCTGCCGTATCCTGCGCATCTCCCGCAGCACCTACACCCGCGCCCGCCAACGTGATCCCGACTGGGCCGTGGCACTGGACGCGGACCAGATGCAGCGCATCAGTTTCGTGCTCAACATACACGCGGCGCTGCGCCTGGTGTTCGATAACCCGGAAAACGTCTACGGCTTCCCGTCGATGGCTAACGACAACGAATTCTTCAACGGCCGCTCCCCGCTCGAGATCATGGCTCAGGGCGATATGATCTCCCTGTATGAGACCTTCCGGCGCATCGACGTGCTGCGGGGTGCGCAATGGTGAGGCTGAGCGAACTGGCAGCACTTGCCGGCGAGCCATTGCAAGCCTATCGACTGGTCAATTCCAAGTTCCCCCCGGTGGCCTTGTTTGATGACGTGGCGGACGCGGACGAGTTTGAAGTGCTGTATCAGATCCAGGAGCTCACCAACCCGAGGCTGAAAAATGAAGTGGGTCGCCTTGAGCTGATTCGCCGCAGTGAAATCCCGTTCGGCATTCCGGGCTGCTCCTATGCGACGGCGCCCTTTACTCACGTCAACCCGGCAGGCTCGCGGTTCAGCGATGGCAGTTTTGGGGTGTTGTATCTGGCGGATACCCTGGAAACGGCACTGGCAGAAGTGAAGCATCATCAGAGCCTGTATTGGTCGAATGTCCCGAGCCTCAACTACGAGCGGTTCGTCTTCCGCGGGTTGTCCTGCTCTTTTGTGGAGGCCGGGATGAAAGATGCGACCTCCCTTTCGATGACGGACCCTGTTTATGATCCAGACGATTACACGCACTCCCGTCGCTTGGGGAAGTCAGTCAAAGAGGCAGGTTGTCCCGGGCTTCGTTACCACTCGGTGCGAATGCACGGCAGTGATTGCTGGGCGCTGATGACGCCAAAACCGGTTTTATCGGTGATTCAGGCGGCGCATTACGAGATGGTCTGGAATGGGCAGGTGACGAGTGTCAGTCAGATTAGTGAGGCTTGAATGCGTTATGCCGAAATGAAAACGGGCGTCTTGATAAGCGCCCGTTTTTGTTTGTGTGGGGGGTTACCAACTGCCGTACGGGATGCCGAATTGTTCGATGTAGCGCTTCGCCTTTTCACTGACTGGATAGGCATACTTTCCTTCACTCTTCCCCTGACTCGGTCCTAACGGTTCTATCTCAGCCTGGGCCCGTGCGACCTTGATCGTTTTCAGGCATTTATCCTCTACCCACACTTGCACAATGCCGCCGGGAGCCAATCCGACATACATCGCCGCCCGGTAATTGGCAGCCTCCTGCGGTCTTGTCGCGCAACGCTCGTTCACAGAGGCGTGCATGATTTGACGCGCCTCTTCGGGGATATCCACCCACGCATGATAGGTTTGTGGCTCGACGATGGACTGCCAACGTACGTATATGCGCTTTGGCAAGTCAGCGCCGACCACTCCCCGAATACTGCCGCCGATATGCTCACCCCATCCACGCGCCGCTTCGGTTCCATTCTCGGGTTCTCCCCCCGATGCACGACCTCCGCCCGTGCGGTTGAACAGCTTGCCATTGATGTCTTCAACAGCGCTGTCCTCTACCCAAACCTTCATGTAGAACGGCTCGTTGAAACTGAGACTCCACCAAGGATTTTTCGGATCGTCCTTGCCCGACAATGGCTCGGTTGCCTGACAACCTGTCGCCAGCAATGCGCACAACAAAATGACGATTGCTCGCATCAAAATAATCTCCAGCTTGGGTCAGCAATATGTGGGTGGCGAACACGGACTCCGTCATCCGTTGGAGCATTGGTGTAGCGGATTTTCATCCCACGTTCACGGCTGCCGCCAATCGGGTTGTTCCAGTTAGCAGACATGTGGATGTACTTAAGCCTAAGCAACCTTTCTTCTTCAGGTGATGGTTTGTACTGACCTGCGAGGACGTTGTCACAGAACGATTGAAGCTCTGCCGGGACAGCGTACTCAGGAGTTTGCGGAACATCATCAAACTGGACGCCTTTCTCCTTCGCCAACTTGTGCATCAAGCGCAGAGATACCACCGACAACTTTCCACTCACCGATCTTTTTAGTTGCAAGCCCGCATAGGCTCGGACTTTTTTGCCCCCCAAACGATCTTGTTCCGCCACCGGTAACTCAGATGGCGCGGGAGTAACAACCTCCAGCATTGCATCTGGCCAGCCGTTGGCAATCCACTTGGCTTTCTCTTGAAGGGCGTCTCGATAAATGGAGGTGGTACGGATGTCTTCACCTTTACTGATTGTGAGGGCCTGCATTGGGCTCACCAATACACACTCTTCCACTTCCTCGCGATAACCACCACCAATGTCGGAATGCACACCAGGCAGGGGAATTTCCGGATGCGCAGGAACGACACTACTCAACGCAAAATTCGCACGATGTTCATCACGAGCCGTCAGTTGCACGACATCGGTGAAGTATTTACGGTCCAGGTACAGGTTAATGCCAGGAGCCACCGGGCTTTTGATATCGCCCATATTTGTAAAGCCCGCGACAGAGGGAACAGTATCAAACAGGCCGACAAAACCCATGATGATTTCGCTGTTGTATTGGCTGCCAAAGCTGGAGCTGAAACCCTTAGGGTTACTTCGAAGCACTTCTCCCAATGGCCCTTGTTTGCAACGGACGATTTCGTTTGCAAAATGCCGTGCCGCAGCGGCGCCTCTACTGAAACCAAACGTGTCAAAGGTGAGCGAGGTGATTTCGCTGTCAGGATTACTCTCGATTACTCGCTTGACCAATGTTTTCAGGTCCGCGAACGCTTGCTGCACCTTACTCGCTACACCTGTTGTTCCCCGCCCACTGGCCGCATTCAGGAGGCTGTCTTCGGTGCCGGCACTTGTGCCTATCCCATCAACGTAAAGGCTTCGCAGCGCTAGTTTGACCGAGCCTGCGCCCTGTACGTCTTTCGATTCCGGATAGAGGTCAAACAACTTCGAAACATTACTCACATCATTCCCATAACTCCCCTCCGGATCCGCCATATACGGCTTGCAGCTCGCATCTACATCCGCAGGCAAAATCGGATGATGGGCGCCACACAGCAATCCTGAAGCCGAGTTGCTCGCATTGTTCAGCGTCCCGTCGAAGAACACGCCAATGCGCAATGCGACGCGGACTTTCTCCTTCGCTGCCGCCGGTGCCTTGCCGTATTTCTCGTACTCGGCCCAGCGTCTGGCGTGGATGTCGACGGGTTTGGCTTCGTCGTATCGGAAGTTTTTCGGGGGGTTGGGTACGTATCCACTCATTCCTTGATCACCTGGCTCCTTGGTGCAACGGGCGCTGAGGGTGCCACTGTGGATCCAATCAAGCAACGCGTAGCCAGATGCCATCACTGGGACAACATGGACCTTCTTCCATGTATTGGTTTCGTCAATGGTCACCATTAATTCAATGAAGTTCTCTTAAAAATTGTGCGGCGTAACATCGCCTCCATACCAAACAACTACACCCCGGAGCACACCACCATGAAACGCCAACTCTTCCTCAGCATCGCTTTCTCGGTTTTTGCAGTTAACGCTTTTGCCGCTTCGTCCGCTCACCCGGTTGTCGCTGAAGGCGGCTCGGATCGGTTGATTGAAAGCCGTGTGGCTGAGGGTGGTTCGGATCGTTTGATCGAAAACCGTGTGGCCGAAGGTGGCTCCGATCGCCTGATCGAAAGCCGCGTCGCTGAAGGTGGCTCCGACCGTCTGATCGAAAACCGCGTTGCCGAAGGTGGCTCCGACCGCCTGATCGAAAATCGCGTCGCCGAAGGTGGCTCTGACCGTCTGATCGAAAACCGCGTCGCCGAAGGTGGCTCCGATCGCCTGATCGAAAACCGCGTTGCCGAAGGTGGTTCCGACCGTCTGATCGAAAGCCGCGCTGTATGAATGAATGGCTCTATCGCGGTACTCAACGAGAAGCCCGGCCTAATCAGCCGGGCTTTTTCTTGCGTCAAACAAATGAGTGGCCTTCATTGAGGTGACGCCGCAGCGCGCCGCTTCGCGTATCGCCCCAACCCGATTTTGATGCCGACCAGCATGGGCGCGGCGACTGCGAAAAGCAGCGTCACTGCAACAAATGCGCTGTCGAAGGCAATCACAGTGGACTGACCTGTAACGGTACGACCCAGAAGGCTCATCGCCGCCCGACCCGCAGCCACTGCATCCATTCCTTTGGCCGACAACATCGCTGTCGTGGTGGTCAGTCGTTCGATGACCGCGCCCCCGCCCGGAGTGACGCTGGCGCCAAGGACCACCGAGTTGGCGACAACGTTATGCTCAATCAGCGTCTGAAGCCCTGCGACGCCCATCAGGCCACCCAACTGGCGCCCCGTATTAAAAAGCCCTATGCCGCTGGCGAGATTGCGCCTGTTGAGGTCACTGAACGCGATCAGGGTGATCGACAGAAACAGAAAACCAAGACCCAACCCGCGCAACAGGATGGCCGCCATCATGTCGTCGGCGCCGCTTTCACGGGTGGAACCGGACAGCATCCACATCGCAACCATGATCATCAGGATGCCGAAGGGCACGGTGGCGAACGGCGGAACGCGGCGAGCCTGCATGAGCCAGGCCGAAATCAGCAACGCCCCGATAAAAAAGGCGCCACTGGGCAACAGCAGCTGGCCGGCATCGGTGGGTGTGAACGCGAGGACTGACAGTGCAAACGCCGGAATCAGGAACGCACTGCCGAACAAGGCCGCACCGGCGACAAAACTGACGATAAAGGCGAAGGTAAAATCGCTCGATTTGAACAGGGTGAAATCGAGCACACCCTGGCCGTTGCTCAACAGCTGCTGACCTAGAAAAGCCAGCAGCGCGGCGCCCCCGATCACGGTCAGCCACAGGATGCGCGGTTCCTCGAACCAGTCCCATCGGCTGCCCTGGCTGAGCACATAGGTAAAACACAACGAGGTGACGCAGATCAGGCAGAAGCCGACCCCGTCAAACGGACGATGCCGTGTCTTGGTCGGCATCGGGGCGTCGGCAGTCAGCAAAAGTCCACTGGCCGCCAGGGCGAGCGGAACAACGCTGAAGAAAATCCAGGCCCAGGACTGGCTATCGATCAACCATCCTTGAAGGGCCGGCGCAAGGGTGGCGGGCGCGACAACCGCGCCCATGGCGAACAGCGCCTGAAGGATGGGTTGATGTGATCGCGGCCAGGCGCGAAAGATGATCACCTGCCCCCCGACCAGCAGCGTGCCTCCGGCGAAGCCCTGGATAACTCGAAGCGCTACCAGCAGATCCAGCCGAGCCGTCATCGCGGCAACGGCGCACGCCAGGCCCATGACCAAAGTGGCGCTGATGAGGACCTGACGCGGCCCGAAGCGGTTCACCAACCAAGGAGCGGTCATGAATCCGATCAGCTTGAACGCGGTGTAGCCAATGTCCAGCCAGGCGAACTCATCGGGTGTTGCATAGGTATCGCCGATGATGTCGCTGCGGCCAAGCGACAGGACGGTGCCGGCGAGCGCTTCCGTCAGCGCGGCAAGCAGGATGCCCGCCATGAGCAGGAGGCCATTCGTCACGCTGGCATTGCCCGGCGTGGCGGTGGCCACCGTGCTCACGAGCCACTTCCTTGCGCAACCTCGACTCGCGCAGACAGGCCCGGGACGATGCGGCCCGGCAACGGGTTGTGGGCCAACAGGATTTTCACCGGCACTCGCTGGACGACACGAACAAAGTTGCCGGTCGCGTTATCCGTGGGCAGCAGGCTGAATGCCGAACCGCTGCCCGGTGCAAAGCTGTCGACCACGCCTTCAAGTGCCTCGTTCGGATAGCCGTCAACTGTGATGCGCACCCGTTGACCGGGGCGAATATGCTCGAGTTGGGTTTCCTTGAAGTTCGCCACGACCCACACATCATGGACCGGCACGATATCGAGCAACGACACGCCCGTCGTCACATACCGACCCACGCGAACCTGGCGATTACCGATAACGCCATCGACAGGCGCGCGGACCACGGTGCTGTCGAAATCGATCTGGGCGAGATCCCGCGCCGCCTGCGCCTGATTCACCGCCGCAACGGCTGCTTCGCGCTCGGTAACCAACACGGCGATGTGTTGCTGTTGCGCCTCGACCGATGCCGAGGCGGCCGATACCGTCGCCTCGGCTCTGGATTGTGCGGCGGCGGTTTCATCGACCAGGGCGTGGCTGACCGCGTTGCTGACGATCAGTTTGCGGTTGCGGTCATGGGTCTTGGTCGCCAGATTCATCTCGGCGGAAGCTGAACGCCTCTGGGCTTCGGCCTGGCGGATCAGGGCCCGTTGAAGCTGGGTCTGGGCATCGACATGACTCAGGCGAGCCTGGGCCACACTGACATTCGCCACGGCCTGCGCCAGCCGTGCGCGGTAGTCTCGATCATCAATGCGAAACAGGACATCTCCCGCCCGGACGGTCTGGTTATCCTCGACCTCTACCGACGTGATGTACCCGGCCACTTTGGCGGCGAGCGAGGTCACGTCACCGCGCACATAAGCGTTATCGGTGGAGGTCGCACCGCTGAAAACAGCCACGGCCCCTCCGGCGGCCAGGACCAGAACGGCGGCGACGCACAGCAATCGGCCGATGATTTTTTTCTTGCTGCGGCGCGTCACGGCGACAGGGATTTCGGCACTTGCGCCGGCGACAATGGCGGCCTTGTCCTGGAGCGAGTTCATTTCTCTCATTACCTGTTCAATGCCGGGAAACGCAGCAGCCAAAGGGCGGCAGTGGCCTGCCGCCCGGCTATCGCGCGTCGATCAGCGCGAGTGTGAGGTCACTTGCCGATGGGCGTGACGAGCACCTTTTCATCGGAGTCGAGGACGAACACCGCCAGCAAACGCGCAGGTTGGGTATCGCTGGCATTGGCGCTGACTTCGTGCACGGAGCCCGGCTCCTCTACGAAGTTTTCGCCGACGTTGTAGATCTTTTCCGGCTTGTCTTTGATTTTGATGCGAAACGAGCCTTCCAGGACCGTTGCATAAATGAAGGCCGTTTTCGGATGGGTGTGGGCCGGCGACGCGGCACCAGGCCCATATTCGACAACCACGCCTTTCATACTCTTGCCGGGGATATTGGGAATGGGCCGGTCGAACACGACCGTCACCTTGCCCGCGGGCTTGTCGTCGGCCGACGCGGTGATCGAGAGCGCTGCGAAAGCAGCGGCCAGAAGATATCGGGTGAACATGGCAAATCTCCTTATGCGTCTGTTTGATGAGGGCGCAACCCGGTGTCAGGACCGGGCGAGCCAGTCCTCGAAACGAATCGCGCCCAGGCGCGGGTGCTTGCCGGGGGTCAGCGACTGATCGTCGAGCACCGCGCCGAAGTAGCGTGCGTGCACGTCCGGAACGACTTTGCGGGAGTCCCCGGTTGCCCGCAGAAAGCGCCTGACCAGTTCGTCCAGCGGCATGGCCTCGGGCCCCGCGACTTCGAGCGTGCCGTTGACCGGTGTTTGCAGCGTGACCTCCGTCAGCGCCGCCACTACGTCGTCGGACGCCAGTGGCTGGATCAGCGCGGGCGAAAGGCAAATCTCCTCACCGACGGCGGCCGATTGCGCGATACCGCCGACAAATTCGAAGAACTGCGTAGCCCGCAGGATGGTGTAAGGAATGCTGGACGCCTTGATCAGGTTTTCCTGGGCGACCTTGGCCCGGAAATAGCCATTCTCGGGAAGCCGTTCGCTACCGACAATTGACAGGGCCACGTGATGACGAACGCCGGCGGCCGCTTCAGCCGCCAGCAGGTTGCGGCTCGAAGTTTCAAAGAAGTCGAGGACGGCCTGGTCTTCCCACGACGGTGCGTTCGCCACATCGACGACGATATCAGCGCCATCCATCGCTTCGGCCAGGCCTTCGCGGGTGATGCTGTTTATGCCCGTACTAGGGGCGGCAGCGAGCACGTCATGGCCGCGCTCGCGGAGGTTATTCACAAGTTTCGATCCGATGAGGCCAGTGCCTCCAATGACGACGATCTTCATGGGTTCTCTCCGCTTCACGACGGCAACCATTGCTGTCGGTGTGAGTAAAGAGTGCCCCCGTGCATAAGCGAAGTCCTTGCGCAGGCCTTGGATTTACCTTCGCTCACGCTTGGTTTTTCGTCCAAAAAAACCGCCGTTTGAATGTCATCCTGACTCGGCGGTGCAGCCGGTTACGCGCTGCCGTATTATCGACTGCTCGTACCCATTACCCGCTCGACCAGGGGATATTCACCTTGCCATTCGTGTTTGAAGACTACGTGCTCGATCAAGAGCGTCGGGAACTCACCTTGCGCGGGCAAGTCGTGCCCATCGGGCCACAGGTCTTCGATTTATTGCTGCAGCTCGTCAGCCAGCGCGATCGCGTCGTCAGCAAGGATGACTTGCTCAAGGCGGTGTGGAGCGGGCGGGTGGTTTCGGAATCGACGATCACCAGCCACATCAATGCGGTGCGCAAGGCCATCGGCGATACCGGTGAGGAACAGCGTCTGGTTCGCACGGTGCCGCGCAAGGGTTACCGCTTCATTGGCCTGGTCGAGGCAGGCGAGACCGCCGAGGCCCGGCAACCTGACGGACACGGTATCGGCGCAGGCGTGCCCGCCGAGCGGAATGAACCCCTCGTGCTGCCGGACAAACCCTCGATCACTGTCCTGCCCTTCCAGAACCTGAGCGGCGATCCGGAACAGGACTATTTCGCCGACGGCGTGGTTGAGGACATCATCGCTGCCCTGTCGCGGATCCGTTGGCTGTTCGTGATCGCGCGCAATTCGAGCTTCACGTACAAAGGCCGGGCGGTAGACGTCAAGGGTGTCAGCCAGGAGCTCGGCGTGCGTTACGTACTGGAAGGCAGCGTGCGCAGGTCCGGTGACAGGGTGCGCATCACCGGGCAACTGATTGATGCAACGACCGGAACCCATCTCTGGGCGGAGCGCTTCGAAGGCACACTCGACGATATCTTCGAGTTGCAGGATCAAATCACTGAAAGCGTCGTCGGTGCCATCGCGCCACAGCTCGAACGGGCGGAAATCGAACGGGCCAAGCGCAAGCCGACGGAAAGCCTTTGTGCCTACGACTATTACCTGCGGGGAATGGCGAAACTGCACAACGGCACACGGGAAGCCATCGAGGAGGCGCTGGTGATGTTCTACAAGGCCATCGAACTCGACCCGGAGTTTGCGTCGGCCTATGGCATGGCGGCGTGGTGTCATTTCTGGCGCAAGTTGAATGGCTGGATGACCGATCGACCTCAAGAGATCGCCGAAGGTGCGCGGCTGGCGCGCCTGGCCATGGCGCTCGGTCGGGACGATGCGGTGGCGTTGACGCGAAGCGGGCATGCGCTGGCCCATCTCACTGGTGATGTCGATGGCGGCATTGCCCTGCTCGACAGGGCGCGCCTGCTCAATCCGAACCTCGCTCCCGCCTGGTTTTTGGGCGGAATTTTGCGTGCACTGCGCGGTGAAACAGACGCCGCCATCGAGTTTTTGACCCATGCCGTGCGCTTGAGCCCGCTGGACCCGGAGATGTTCAGGATGCAGGTGGGGATGTCGCTCGCGCACTTCGTTGCCGGGCGCTATGACTGTGCGACTGACTGGGCGGATAAGGCATTGCGCAACCTGCCCACCCTGCTGCCTCCGGTCGCGCTGCTGGCGGCCAGTCATGCGCTGAGGGGACAAATGAATAAGGCGAAGCAGGCGATGCAGCGCTTGCGCGAGCTGGATCCTGCATTGCGTGTTTCCAATTTGAAAGAATGGCTGCCTATTCAGCGGCCAGAGGATCTTGCTCGTTTTGCGCAGGGGTTGCGGATTGCTGGGTTGCCTGAGTGAGTGTGGTGCGGGTCACTTCGCTTGGGTGTTTATCCGTTTCTGCGGTAACGGCGGCTGGCGGTTTCGCTCTTACAGCTAGTCACTTGGAAGAGCCCCAAGTAACCAAGGGCTTTTGCCCCTTTCGTTCGGTGCCTCGCTAATGCTCGGCATGCCCTCGCTCCGGTCCTGCTCCGTGGGCCCGCCGCCATCGGCCATCCATGGCCGGGGGCGGCTAACCCGGCATCCATGCCGGGTTGCCCACTGCGCAGAACCTGCGCTCGGCCTCTCGAGGGGGCGCTCAGATCAAAAGCTGAAGGCGAGCTAACGCTCGGCCTGATGAGTGGTGGAAA
>NZ_JAGYFZ010000037.1:0-51693 GCF_019946675.1 Pseudomonas sp. BF-B-15 | reverse complement strand
GTTCTTCGGCGTCAGTGCCGACGAGTCTCAGGCCTCGGGGATTCGCCCGTACAACGCCGGTGGTGGCTTGCAGAACGTCGCGCTGACCCAGAGCTTCGAATTTCCCCTGGCGCCGCAATGGTCACTGCTGACGAGCGCGAGCTGGATTCACCTGACAGGGGCGGCGGCGGATAGCAGCATTGTCAAAGCGGTCGGGGATACCCATCAGGGTGGAGTGCAGGCGGCGGTGGCTTACAAGTTTGAATAGACAGGTTCATTGGCTGGTCTGACGCCATCGCGAGCAGGCTCGCTCCCACAGGGGGATGCGGTCAAAATGTGGGAGCGAGCCTGCTCGCGATGGGGCCCTTGAGATCACTGAAATCTAGGTTTCTTCACCTTCAGCCAGCAACGCAATCCCCCCCATGATCACCGCCACCCCCACCCAGTGCAGCACGCTGATCTGCTCGCCCAGCCCCAGCCAAGACCCAAGCAAAACCCCGACAAACACCAGCGAACTCAACGGAAACGCCAGCGACAGACTGCTGCGTCGCAATATCAGCATCCACACGAAAAACGCCCCGATGTAACAGGCAATCGCCAGCCACACCCCAGGATTCACTGCTACGGCCATCAGCCACTTCAGGTTGAAATCCATCTGCCCCAGTTGATCGCCGCCCACCTTCGTGGCGATCTGCCCGGCGCTTTCAAAAGCGATCAACAGCGCCCATAGCACGATGGTGCCGAGGCGCTCATGCAGCCAGTCGGTCTTGCCTCTGATCATCGATTGAGCCTCATGCATGGGCGACACACACGAGCATCACGCCCGCCGTAATCACTAAAGTGCCGAGCCAGCGCCGACGACTCACGGTTTCGCCGAGGATCAGTTTGCCGGCCAGCACCACCCCGCAATACGCCAACGCCGCAGCCGGAAACAGCAGGCTCAGCGGCGCGCGGGAGAGGGCTTCCAGCCAGACAAAAAACTCGATCACGTAGGCGCCGATCCCGCACCACAGCAGCGGCGCGTTGAACACCTGGCCCCAGAATGCATTCAGGCGAAAACCGCCTTCAAGTTCCGGCAAACGGTCGAGTCCGAGCTTGAAACAGAGCTGGCCAATGACGTCCAGCACGATGGAAAACGCCACCAGCACAATCACGGTAAGGGTCATGGGAACAGCTCCTCGAACAGCTCGATCAGTGCCTGATTGGTGGCCGAGTTACGCAGCAGATCGTCTGCGCTCCAGCGTTCCGCTGGCGGCTGGTCGGCCTTGGCTTCCCAGCGTTTGAAGGCGTTGCTGAAGGCGGGGCGGGCGTATTCGCCGCAGATGTCGATGCCGAGGATCCGCTTGTTCGCGGCCAGCACGCGTATCGCTTGCAGCAGATGGCTCAGGCGCATGCCGCCCTGATCCCAGTTGGTCGCCGCGTCTTCGCAGGCCAGGACGTCTTTGTCGATGGTGATCCACACCGCCTCTGTGGGCAGGCTGGTGATCAACTGATCGAGAAACACCGGCCAATCCAGCTCGGCGAGGTTGCGCCAGTGCAGCTGGTTTTCCAGTTGCTGATGCCCGGCACCATCGCCGACCCGGCCCCAGACTTTCGAGGGCGGATGCTGCCACGGAAACAGCTGCAAGACCCCGCGTTTCAGGGCGCTGAGGTTGCCACCCTTGAGCTGTGGATTTTGCAGGTCATCGCTGCATGGGCCGAGGGTGATGATGCGCTGGACGTTCGGCAGTTTCAGCGCCTGGTTGACCCACGAACCGCAATGCCGACGCGGGGCGAAGTGGACCCAGTCGGGGTGATTGTCGAAGTGGATCAGGCTCACCGGCGCCGGCAAGTCAGTGAGAAAGGCCGGGGTCAAGTGGTGGTAATCGCCGGAGCCGACGAAGAAGATTTCCGGTTGCGGGCCGCTGTGGCGCGGACGTTGTTGCAGGCGTTCGGCGAAGCGGCGCCAGATGCGTTCGCTGGACCAGAGTCGCAATTTCGGACCGAGGTCGAGCAGGTCCAGGCGTTTCGCGCGGCCGCTGTCGAGCAACCGTGCGATGGGGGCCTGGGCAGTCAGGCTGTGGTCGAGATCTAAAATGTTCAAGGTCGCAATTCACCCTTGGCAGACCCTCCCAGACACCGGCTCCATCCATCATGAAGGCCGGCCGAGGGGGCTTTTGGGGGTAAATGCAAGGGGCGGGCCAGCCTCCAGTCTCGAAACAACGCAGATCCTGTAGGAGCGAGCGGTGCGGCGATCCGACTTGCCCGCGAATGGTCCGCCGCGGAGCAACTGATACACCGCGTTATCGTTCTTCGCGGGCAAGCCTCGCTCCTACAGGATTGGGGTGGTCAGGTCTGGAAGCGAACCCAGACGCTGACGAGGATCGTCGCCGCGATCAACCACGCCACCGCCGCCACGGCGAGCGAAGCCTCCAGCCGCATCCGGTCGACCATCACGTACAACGTCGCCAGATAGATGAAGTACGGAATGATCGACCACATGCCAAACACAATCGTGGTCTTCAAGTCGTCCAGCGAGCGACCCTTGCCGACGATGTAGTGCGCAATCAGCGCAAAGGTCGGAAACAGCGGCACCAGGCCGGCGATGTAATAGTTTCTGGTCTTGGCCAGCGCAGCGAGGATCAACACCACCGCCGCACCCAGGGTTGCCTTGAGCATCAGGTCCATCAGTGGCTCAACCCGTACTTCTTCACTTTGTCGAACAGCGTGGTTTTGGCCATGCCCAGTTCCAGGCTGGCCTGGGTCAGGTTGCCGCCGCTGCGTTGCAAGGCGTCGCCGAGCAGGTTGCGCTCGAAGGCTTCCACCGCTTCGGCGAAGGCCAGGCCCTGATTGCTGCCGCTGGCGCCCGACTTCTTGAAGGCCGGCAGACCGAGGGCATAACGCTCGGCAACGTTGCGCAGTTCACGGACGTTGCCCGGCCAGTCGTGGCTCATCAGGTTCGACACGGTCTGGTTGTCCAGCTCCGGCACGGCACGGTCAAAGCGCAAGGACGATTGCTGCAGGAAGTGCTCGAACAGTTGCAGGATGTCTTCGCGGCGCTCGCGCAGCGGCGGCAGTTCCAGGGTCACCACGTTCAGCCGGTAATACAAGTCGCTGCGGAATTCGCCGGCCTTGCTCGACTCGTCGAGATCGGACTTGGTCGCCGCGATCACCCGGCAATCCACCGCCACGCTCTGGTTCGAGCCGAGGCGTTCGAGGGTGCGCTCCTGCAACACCCGCAGCAGTTTGATCTGCAACGGCAGCGGCATGCTTTCCACTTCGTCGAGGAACAGCGTGCCGCCGTCGGCGTGTTCGATCTTGCCGATCCGCCGCTTGCCGGCGCCGGTGAAGGCGTTGGCTTCGTGGCCGAAGATTTCACTTTCGAACAGGTTCTCCGGCAGACCACCGCAGTTCAGGGCGACGAACTGTTTGGTGTGACGCCGACTGAAGTCGTGCAGGCAGCGCGCGACCAGTTCTTTACCGGTGCCGGTTTCGCCTTCGATCAGCACGTTGGCCGAGGTATCGGCGACGTTGGCGATCAATTCCCGCAGGTTCTGCATGGCTGGCGAACGACCGATGATCCGGCCTTCCAGGGAATCCCGTTCCGCCAATTGCCGGCGCAGCGAAGAGACTTCCCGGGCGAGGCTGCGTTGCTCCAGCGCACGACGGGCGACATCCACCAGGCGTTCGGGGGAGAAAGGTTTCTCCATGAAGTCGTAGGCGCCTTTCTGCATCGCACCGACGGCCATGGAAATGTCGCCGTGGCCGGTGATCAGCACCACCGGCAGGCTGCGATCACGGGCCTTGAGCCGGGTCAGCAATTCCAGGCCATCGATGCCCGGCAGGCGAATGTCGCTGATGACGATGCCGGCAAAGTTGTCGCCGACCCGCTCCAGCGCTTCTTCGGCGCTGCCCACGCCGACGCAGGGAATGTCTTCCAGGGTCAGCGCCTGTTGGCAGCCGAGCAGCACATGAGGGTCGTCTTCGACGATCAGCACACTAAGGTCGTTGTTCATATTGGCTCGGCTTGAAGGGGGCTTACCAACGGTAAACTGAGGACGAAGGTGGTACCACCGCTGGCCGGGTGTTCGACACCCAGGTGTCCGCCGGTGGCGGCGGCCAGGCTGGCGGACAGGGTCAGGCCGAGGCCCAGGCCTTGCTCGCCGGGTTTGGTGGTGAAGAACGGTTCGAACAGATGCTTGCGCGCTTCGGCATCGATGCCGTGGCCGTTGTCGCGTACCCGCAGGCGATATTTGCCGTCGAATGCTTCGCCTTCGAGCCACAGTTCCGGTTGGGGCTGCGATTGCATGGCGTCGAGGGCGTTGCCGATCAGGTTGACCAGAATCTGCTCCAGGCGGGTCTGGTCAATCTGCACCTGCACGTCGGCGAACTCACGATGCAAGTGCAGAGGGACGCTTTCCACGCGTCCGCCGAGCAGTTGCAGCGCGGCGTCCACCGCTTTGCCGAGGCAGGCCTGGCCCTTGTCGTCGCCGCGCCGGGCGAAGGAGCGCAGGCTTGCGGTGATCCGCCCCATGCGGTCGATCAGTTCGTTGATGGTCTTGAGGTTGGTGCTGGCCACATCCAGTTGCCCGCGCTCGAGAAAGCGCACGGTGTTGCCGGACAAGGTGCGCAGCGCCGCCAGCGGCTGGTTCAATTCGTGGGCGATGCTGGTGGACATCTGGCCGATGGCCGCGAGTTTTCCGGCCTGCACCAGTTCATCCTGGGCGCGGCGCAAGGTCTCTTCGGCCTGACGGCGTTCACGGATCTGGCCCTTGAGCCGTTCGTTGCTGGCGCGCAGGTCGGTGGTGCGTTCGGTAATCCGACGCTCCAGTTGATTGTTGGCTTCCTGCAAGGCTTCCCGGGCGGCGAGACGGGTGGCGATCACCTTGCGGCGCTCGTTCCAGGCGATCAGCAGGAACGCCACCAGGGCAAACGCCACGGCCACCAGAATCCCCTGATTGATCGCTTCGCGACGCAAATCCTGCAGCGGCGTGAGCAGGGTGAAATTCCACGGGGTGTCGCTCAAGGGGCGGGTTTGCGAGAGGTAACTGATGTCCTCTTCGTCGGACTCCACTTCGCTGTTGGCCGGGAAGGTCAGTTTTTCCTCGCCTTCGGCCAGTCTTTCCCGGGCCAGCGGTTGCAGCTCGTTCAGTGGAAACCAGTAGTACTGAAGGCTGCGGGCGAGTTTTTCCTTGGTCTCGTCGCTCAATGGAACGACTGATTTCAGCCGTCGCGCCGGATCGCTGGAGAGAATGATGATGCCGTTTTCGTCGCTGACGAAGGCTTCCAGGCGTGCCCGCTGCCAGCGTTCTTCCATGGCTTCGAGGCGGACTTTGACCACCGCGACACCGATGATCTTGCCGTGTTCTTCCAGGCCATGGGCCAGGTAATAACCGGGTTCGCCGTTGGTGCTGCCGATGCCATAGAAGCGACCCGGCTGGCCGCGCACGGCGTTCTGGAAATAGGCGCGAAAGGACAGGTCTTCACCGAGGTAACTGTCGACGTCGCGCCAGTTGCTGGTGGCCATGACACGACCGGTGGTGTCCATCACGTAGATGGCCCGACTGCGGCTGCGCCGGTTCAGGCCTTCGAGGTATTCATTGACCGTTTGCCGGTGTTCCGGCGACGGGTCGGCCAGCAGCTTCGAAACGCTGGTTTCGAGTTCCAGCAGGCTGGGCAGGTAGGTGTACTTGCTGATCTCGCTCTCGACGGCGCGGGCGTGCAGTTCGAGCTGACGCTGGCCGTTCTCGCTGAGGCTGCGGATCCCGTAGTGCTCGCTGACCCAGAAGCCGAGGTAACCCAATCCGATCATCAGGGCGATGACCAGTGGCGGCAGGAACAAGTGGCGGATCAGACGGGGTTTCACGACGAGTGATGGCGGCGCTGCGCGATAGAGAGTGGGGTCGCATTTCATCACAGATGCCTTGGGTCAACCACAACACAAATCTCAAAACCATCACCGACCCCTGTAGGAGCCGGCTTGCTGGCGATGGTGGGTCAGCCACATTGATGTCGACTGACACTCCATCGCCAGCAAGCCGGCTCCTACAGGGGAGCGGTGTTTTTTAGTGCTGCAGGATCTTGTTGAGGAAGTGCTGGGTACGCTCGGCGCGGTGGCTGATGTCGCCGAAGAACTCCTCTTTCTTGCAGTCTTCGATGATTTTGCCGGCGTCCATGAAAATCACCCGGTCCGCCACTTTGCGGGCGAAGCCCATTTCGTGGGTTACGCACATCATGGTCATGCCTTCGTGGGCCAGTTGCACCATCACGTCGAGCACTTCGTTGACCATTTCAGGGTCGAGCGCGGAGGTCGGTTCGTCGAACAGCATGACGATCGGGTCCATCGCCAGCGCACGGGCAATCGCCACACGCTGTTGCTGACCACCGGAGAGCTGGCCCGGGTGCTTGTGAGCGTGTGCCGAGAGGCCGACGCGCTCCAGCAGTTGCAGGCCTTTCTTGGTGGCTTCTTCCTTGCTGCGGCCCAACACCTTGATCTGCGCGATGGTCAGGTTTTCGGTGATGGTCAGGTGCGGGAACAGCTCGAAATGCTGGAACACCATGCCCACGCGAGAGCGTAGCTTCGGCAGGTTGGTCTTCGGGTCCGCAATGGACGTGCCGTCGACCACGATGTCGCCTTTCTGGAACGGTTCCAGGGCGTTGACGCATTTGATCAGGGTGGATTTGCCGGAGCCGGACGGCCCGCACACCACGATCACTTCGCCTTTTTTGACCTCGGTGCTGCAGTCAGTCAGTACCTGGAAGTCGCCATACCACTTGTTGACATTCTTGATAGAGATCATACGGCAAACCTTTTTTGCAGACGCTTGACCAGCAGCGAGGCGGCAAAGCTGATTGTGAAGTACACGAGACCTGCGAAGATCAGGAACTCATTCGAGCGGCCGATGATGTCGCCACTGGCACGCGAGGCATTGAGGAAGTCCACCAGGCCGACGGCATAGACCAGCGAGGTGTCCTGAAACAGGATGATGCTCTGTTGCAGCAGCAGCGGGGTCATCTTGCGGAACGCTTGCGGCAGGATGATCAGGCGCATCATCTGGCCATACGACATGCCCAGGGCCTGGGCAGCGCCCATCTGGCCTTTGGGAATCGACTGCACGCCAGCGCGGACGATTTCGCAGAAGTACGCCGCTTCGAACATCATGAACGCCACGATGCACGAGGCGAATGCGCCGATCGGTGTGTCTTCGCCGGTGATCCAGCGCAGCACGAACGGCACCGCCAGGTAGAACCAGGTGATGACCAGCAGCAGTGGAATCGAACGGAAGTAGTTAACGTAGGCGCCGGCGATGTTCGACAGCACTTTGCTGTGGGACAGGCGCATCAGCGCGAGGATCGTGCCGAGGATGATCCCGCCAATGACGCCGAGCGCCATCAGTTGCAGGGTCATGATCATGCCGTTCCAAAGGCCCGGCAGGGACGGGATGATGCCCGAGAAGTCGAATTCCATCATTTACCCCCTACGGAGATCAGGCCCGGTACGGCCACTTTCTTCTCGACCAGGCGCATCAGCAGCATCAGGCTCATGTTCAAGGTGAAGTAGATCAGGGTTGCCAGGGTGAACGCTTCGAACAGGTTCGCGGAGAACTCGGCGGTCTGTTTGGTTTGTGCAAGCAACTCCATCAGGCCGATCAGCGAGGCGACGGAGGTGTTCTTGAATACGTTCAGGAATTCCGAGGTAAGCGGCGGAATGATGATCCGGTAGGCCTGGGGCAGCAGCACGTTCCAGTAGATCTGCGGCAGCTTGAAGCCCATGGCGCGAGCAGCGGATTCCTGGCCTTTTGGCAACGCCTGAATACCGGTGCGCACCTGTTCGCAAACGCGAGCCGTGGTGAACAGGCCCAGGCAGACAACCACGCTGAGGAACGCGGAGGTGGTCGGGTTCAGGTCCTGTTTGTACCATTCCTGCAGGTCTTGCGGCAGCAGGTCGGGCACCAGGAAGTACCAGATGAACAGCTGCACCAGCAGCGGTACGTTACGGAAAAGTTCGACGTAGCAGGTGGCGATGCCCGATACGATGCGGTTCGGCACGGTGCGCATGACGCCCAGGATCGAGCCCAGTGTCAGGGCGATGATCCAGGCCGCGATGGCGATGCCGATGGTCCAGCCCAGACCGGACACGTACCAGTCGAAATAGGTCTCGCTGCCCACGCCGGTGGACTTGAAGAACACGCCCCAGTCCCAGTTGTAATTCATTAGGGTCTCCCCTCAGTTCAATCGATGTGCAAGTGCCCGCTTGGGGGAAGCTCCGTTCCCGCCTGACCTTTTCGGTCAGGCACACGCTCCCGGCTCGACAGCCACCGGTTCGAGTGTTTCCAAAAAATACCAGCAGGAAGTGACCACCTCCTGAAAGGGCGACGGCCCTCTCAGGAGATAAGGTTAGTCAGAAAATCAGGACTTCTTGTCGTCAGCCGCTTTATCAGTCGGATTGGCGATCAGGGCCTTGAGCTCGTCGCTCATCGGGAAGTTCAGGTTCAGACCTTTTGGCGGGATTGGCTGCATGAACCATTTGTCGTAGATCTTGTTGATCTCGCCCGACTTGTAGGTTGCCACGATGGCGTCGTCTACAGCCTTCTTGAACGGCTCGTCGCCCTTGCGGACCATGCAGCCGTAGATTTCGTAGGACTGTGGAGTGCCGGTCACGGCCCAGTCAGTTGCCTTCTTGGCTTTGGCTGCTTCACCTGCCAGCAGGGCGTCGTCCATCATGAAAGCCACGGCACGGCCGGTTTCCAGCATCTGGAAGGATTCGCCGTGGTCTTTGGCGGAGATGACGTTCATACCCATCTGCTTGTCGGCGTTCATCGCCTTCAGGATGCGTTCGGACGTGGTGCCGGCGGTGGTCACGACGTTCTTGCCGGCCAGGTCAGCGAAATCCTTGTACTTGGAGTCTGCCTTGGACAGCAGGCGAGTACCGATTTCGAAAATGCCGACGGAGAAGTCAACTTGCTGCTGACGCTCGACGTTGTTGGTGGTGGAACCGCACTCGAGGTCCACGGTGCCGTTCTGCACCAGCGGGATGCGGGTTTGCGAGGTCACCAGGTTGTATTTGACCTGGAGATTCGGCATGTCGAGGTCTTTTTTCAGGGCTTCAACGACTTTCAGCTGAATATCGTGGGAGTAGCCAACCGGTTTGCCGGAAGCGTCCGCGATATAGGAAAACGGAATGGAAGCGTCACGATGCCCGAGGGTGATGGTGCCGGACTCTTTGATCTTCTTCAGTGTGCCGGTGAGTTCGGCAGCGAAAACTGGAGTGGTAATCAGAGCTGCAGCAATGGCTGCGCCCAGGATATGGGGAACGATGCGCATCAAATTTTCCTCGACATTGTTTTTTTTATGGAGCCAGTTCATCGGCCCTTTTGTGCTTCGAATGTCTGTCGGCTTCTCAAGGTCCGCGCAACAAGCATTCGTCCAAGAGTGTAGAGCATGACTCGTGCCAGACCAGTCGATACAAACTAAAGTATTGATTTGTAAGGAGATTAAATATTTATGGCGCGTTTTTTGGAGTGAGATAGTCCGGTTAACCGAATAGACCGAGGAGTCGCGTTCGGAAAACCGAATGCCGGACGCACGCTAACCTTGTAGGAGCTGGCTTGCCGGCGATGGCGTCCCTTAGATAGGTGCAAAAGCCAAGGGCCTCATCGCTGGCAAGCCAGCTCCTACAGGGGGTTGATGGTGTTTCCCGAATAGCAAAAAGCCCCTGAATCGTGAGATTCAGGGGCTTTCGTTCAAGCGGATTGCCGATCAGGCCGCTTCAATCTTGCTGCGGTTCTGCTCCACCTTGCTCAGATACTCCGCTAGCGCTTGCTGCTCGGCCGGGGTGGTGAACAAGCCCAGCTTGCTGCGACGCCACAGAATGTCGTGCGCCGTGGTTGCCCACTCTTCGCTGCACAGGTAATCGACTTCGCGGGTGTAGAGACCGCCGCCGATGTGCTCGCCCAGGTCGCTGAGGCTTTGCACGCCTTCAAGCATGCGCCAGGTGCGGCTGCCGTAAGTGGTGGCCCAGCGACGGGCGATTTCGGTCGGCACCCAGTCGAACTGGTCACGGATGCGCGAGCTCAGCGCCTGCGGGGTGGTCATGTCTTCGCCGCCCGGCAGGGTGGCGCTGGCAGTCCAGCTCGGCTTGATGTGCGTGAAGTAAGGCGCCAGTTGCGCCAGCGCCGACTCGGCCAGTTTGCGGTAGGTGGTCAGCTTGCCGCCGAACACCGACAGCAACGGCGCTTCTTCGCCCGTGCCCGAAAGCGCGAGGGTGTAGTCGCGGGTGACGGCCGACGGATTGTCGGATTCGTCGTTGCACAGCGGACGAACACCGGAATAGCTGTGCAGGATGTCGTCGCGGCTGATCTGCTTCTTGAAGTGGGCGTTGACCACTTTCAACAGGTAATCGGTTTCGCCTTCGGTGATCGCCACTTTAGCCGGGTCGCCGGTGTACTCGCGGTCGGTGGTGCCGATCAGGGTGAAATGGTTCAGGTACGGAATGGTGAAGACGATGCGCTGATCTTCGTTTTGCAGAATGTGGGCGTGATCACCTTCGTACAGTTTCGGCACGATCAGGTGACTGCCCTGGATCAGGCGGATGCCGTACGGCGATTCCATCTTCAAATCATCACGAATGAACTTGGCAACCCATGGGCCGGCCGCATTCACCAGCGCCTTGGCGCGGATCGAAAGCAGGCTGCCGTCGGCGCGTTCCAGGTGCAGATGCCATAGGCCTTTGGTTCGACGGGCGCTGACGCAGCGGGTTTGGGTGTGCACATGGGCGCCGTTCTCGCGGGCCGCCATGGCGTTCAGGACCACCAGGCGCGCGTCGTCGACCCAGCAATCGGAGTATTCGAAGCCTTTGGTGATTTCGCTTTTCAACGGGCTGTCCGGGCCGAACTTCAGGCTTTTCGAACCTTCCAGTTTTTCCCGTTTGCCCAGGTTGTCATACAGGAACAGGCCGGCGCGGATCATCCAGGCCGGACGCAGGTGCGGACGGTGCGGCAGGACGAAGCGCATTTGCTTGACGATGTGCGGCGCCTTGGCCAGCAACACTTCGCGCTCGGCAAGGGCTTCGCGGACCAGGCGGAATTCGTAATGTTCGAGGTAGCGCAGGCCACCGTGGATCAGTTTGCTGCTGGCCGACGAGGTGTGGCTGGCCAGATCATCCTTTTCGCAAAGGAACACCGAAAGACCGCGACCGGCGGCATCCGCTGCGATCCCCACGCCATTGATCCCGCCACCGATGACGGCGATATCGTAGACCTCGGCGAGTGGGGGCGTAGGCAAGGTAGAAGTGGGCATCGGCTGGCCTCGGTTTTTTTGATAGTCGATATTGGATTTCGAACATTAATGTTCATTTGCGAAAATGGTAGCCCATAAAGCCGCCCACAGCCAGTTAACTTCGATTGAAAATACTGATCGAAGGGCCGTTAAAGGAAAATTTACGAACATTTAAACAGGCGATAGAGAGCAAGAGATGTGTTGCTTCGACGATCGTCATCGCGAGCAGGCTCGCTCCC
The DNA here is from genome assembly GCF_019946675.1 of Pseudomonas sp. BF-B-15. NCBI lineage: Bacteria > Pseudomonadati > Pseudomonadota > Gammaproteobacteria > Pseudomonadales > Pseudomonadaceae > Pseudomonas > Pseudomonas sp. BF-B-15. The sequence goes on along the minus strand of NZ_JAGYFZ010000037.1, from coordinate 40,219 downwards.
ACAGGGTTACGCTAAACCTGTGGGAGCGAGCCTGCTCGCGATGGCGTCGGTATGAACGACTAAGATGTCAACGGTGTTTAAACGACTTCCAACCGAATCTTGTGCTGACTCAACAACTGCGCCAGCGCCGGCACTGGCTGCTGATCCGTCACCAGGCAATCGATCAAGCTGATCGGCCCCAGGCGAATCATGGCATTGCGCCCGAATTTGCTGGAGTCCGCTGCCAGAATCACCTGTCGTGCATTGGCGATGATCGCCTGCGACACCCGCACTTCCTGATAATCGAAGTCCAACAGGCTGCCGTCTTCATCAATACCGCTGATACCGACGAGGGCGAAGTCGACCTTGAACTGGTTGATGAAGTCGACACTCGCCTGGCCGACCACGCCACCGTCGCGCCGCACATTGCCACCGGTCAGCAGAACGTCGAAGTCGTCCTTGGCGCTGAGCATCGAAGCCACATGCAGGTTGTTGGTGATGATCTTCAGATGGTTGTGGTTGAGCAGCGCCCGTGCGATCGATTCGGTCGTGGTGCCGATGTTGATGAACAGCGAGGCGTGATCGGGGATCTGTGCGGCAATGGCTTCGCCGATACGCTGCTTTTCATCGCGCATCTGATCGGCACGCATGGCGTAGGCGGTGTTTTCGACACTGGAATCGTAGGCTGCGCCACCATGGTAGCGACGCAATAAATTGGATTCCGCGAGCTGATTGATGTCGCGGCGGATGGTCTGCGGTGTAACGACGAACAGCGTGGCCATTTCCTCGATGCTGACATAGCCGCGTTCGCGGACCAGTTCGAGGATTTGCTGCTGACGGGGAGGCAGATTCATGGGGCTTCCTTTGGGCTGCCGTGCAAAATTTGCCCATGATGCCGCAGGAATCCGCTCCCGACCAGTTACAACCGGATACGAGTCCGGTCCGTGGCTTATTCAGCGCCTTCGTGCGGTTCCCAGTCACGCGTGCGGCTGACCGCTTTTTTCCAGCCGGCGTAGAGTTTTTCCTTGGCGGTTTCGTCCAGTGTCGGCTCGAATTCGCGCTCGATCACTGCCTTGCCGCGCAGTTCTTCCAGGCTGCCCCAGAAGCCACACGCCAGACCGGCCAGGTACGCGGCACCGAGTGCGGTGGTTTCGCGCATTTGCGGGCGCTCGACCTGAGTGCCGAGGATGTCGGCCTGGAATTGCATCAGGAAGTTGTTTGCCACCGCGCCGCCATCCACGCGCAGTGCTTTCAGGCGTTCGCCGGAATCCTGTTGCATGGCGTCGAGCACGTCGCGGGTCTGGTAGGCAATCGACTCCAGCGCTGCACGAATGATGTGATCCACGCGTACGCCGCGAGTCAGGCCGAACAATGCGCCACGGGCATACGGGTCCCAGTACGGAGCGCCCAGGCCGGTGAAGGCTGGCACCAGGTACACGCCGTTGCTGTCCTTGACCTTGTTGGCGAAGTATTCGGTGTCGTGCGCGTCGTTGATGATTTTCAGTTCGTCACGCAGCCACTGAACGGTGGAGCCGCCGTTGAACACCGCGCCTTCCAGCGCGTAGGCCACTTCGCCACGCGGACCGCAAGCGATGGTGGTCAGCATGCCGTGCTTGGACTTCACCGCTTTGTCGCCGGTGTTCATCAGCAGGAAGCAGCCGGTGCCGTAGGTGTTTTTCGCCTGGCCTGGCTCGACGCACATCTGGCCGAACAGGGCAGCCTGCTGATCACCGGCGATACCGCCAATGGCGATGCCGCTTTTGGTGTGGCCGTAGATTTCCGACGAGGATTTAACTTCCGGCAACATCTCGCGCGGAATATCCAGCACCTCCAGCATCTTCGCATCCCACTCCAGGGTGTGGATGTTGAAGAGCATGGTGCGCGAGGCGTTGGTGTAGTCGGTGACGTGGACTTTGCCGCCGGTAAATTTCCAGATCAGCCAGCTGTCCACGGTGCCGAACAGCAGTTCGCCTTTGCGCGCACGCTCGCGGCTGCCTTCGACGTTGTCGAGGATCCACTTGAGTTTGGTGCCGGAGAAGTACGGGTCGGTGACCAGGCCGGTGGTGTCGCTGATGTATTGCTCGTGGCCGTCACGTTTGAGCTGCTGGCAGATCTCGGTGCTGCGGCGGCACTGCCAGACGATCGCGTTGTAGATCGGGCGGCCGGTGGTCTTGTCCCAGACCACAGTAGTTTCGCGCTGGTTGGTGATGCCGATGGCCGCGACCTGGTCGTGATGCAGGCCGGCTTGCGCCAGGGCCTCGACCATCACGGCGCTTTGGGTGGCGAAGATTTCCATCGGGTCGTGTTCGACCCAACCGGCTTGCGGGTAATGCTGGGCGAATTCGCGTTGGGCGGTGCAAACCACGTTCGCGTCGCGGTCGAAAATGATCGCGCGGGAGCTGGTCGTACCCTGATCGAGGGCAATGATGTAGTTCTTATTCTGAATGTCGGTCATGTCGATTGCCTTGGACGAAAAAAGGGAGTGAGGTCAGGCGCGGGACCAAATGGGCAGGATCACGCGCCTACGGTATCAAGAAGTTCTTGGTTTGCCGTCAATGGCCGGTGTTGCGTCCTTTGTAGCAGGTTCGGCGCTGGGCAGATGACGGGCAATCAGCCCGCGATACGCTGCAGCACCGAGGCAGGCACCGACAATCGGTGCAAAAATCGGGATCAGGAAATACGGGATATCGCGGCCACCAGTGAAGGAAATTTCACCCCAGCCAGCGAAGAAAGTCATCAGTTTGGGACCGAAGTCACGCGCCGGGTTCATCGCAAAACCGGTCAGCGGGCCCATCGAGCTGCCGATCACCGCGATCAGCAGGCCGATCAGCAGCGGCGCCATCGGCCCGTTTGGCAGACCGTTGTTGTCATCGGTCAGGGACATGATCACGCCCATCAGGACGGCGGTGATGATCACTTCAACCAGGAAGGCCTGGGCCGTGGACAAGACCGGGTTGGGGAACGTGGAGAACACCGACGCCAGTTCAAGGCTGGCTTGAGTGCCACGAACCATATGGTGAGTTTGTTCGTAATCGAAGAATAGATTGCTGTACAGCGTGTAAACCAACAACGCGCCGCAGAAGGCGCCGGCCACCTGGGCAAGAATATAGAACGGCAGTTTGCGTTTTTCGAAGTCAGCGAAAATGCTCAGCGCGATGCTTACGGCAGGATTGAGATGAGCACCCGAAACCCCGGCGGTCAGGTAGATCGCCATGCTGACGCCGACGCCCCAGATGATGCTGATTTCCCACAAGCCAAAGCTGGCACCCGCGACCTTGAGCGCGGCAACGCAACCGGTACCAAAAAAGATCAGCAGTGCAGTGCCCAGAAACTCGGCCATGCATTGGCTCGAAAGCGACGGTTGTTGTAAAGCAGTTGTCATTGAAAACCTCTTTGTTTTTGTTGTCTGGCGCTTTTTTCGTCATGGCCAAAGCGCGATTTTCACCAGGGCAGGATCCCCATCCTGTTCCTGGCTTACTGCTGGGTACTGCGTTGTCACGTTGTGCTGTATTCAGATTCGAAAAAATATAGACAAGAAACACTGCTGTCAAAGGTCGAAAGTGAACTGTCGGTCACAATGCAACTATTAGTCACATGAATGATCGTTTTGTTTGGCGAACCGGACGAACTCTGACGAGCGGTAAAAAATCGCGCCAAGCGCTGGAAACGCTGCCGTGATAGAGCCTTTTGTGGAGCAATGTCCTAGAATCCAGCGCAGTATTTTTCTCTGCCGCCCAGTCTGGAGCTGTCATGACCCCCGCATTGGATTTGTTGAAAAAAGTTCGTGCCGAACATCGCGTGCACAGTTACGAACATGATCCGAAGGCGGCGTCCTATGGCTTGGAGGCCGCGGAGAAACTGGGGCTGGACCCGGCGCAAGTGTTCAAGACGTTACTGGCGGCCAGTGAAAAAGGGGAATTGCTGGTGGCGGTGGTGCCGGTCGTCGGAAGTCTGGACTTGAAGGGCCTGGCGCATGCGGCCGGGGTGAAAAAAGTCGAAATGGCCGACCCTGCCGCTGCACAGCGCTCGACGGGTTATCTGTTGGGCGGTATCAGCCCGCTGGGACAGAAAAAGCGCCTGCGCACGTTTATCGATAATTCGGCCCAACCCTTTGCCAGCATTTTCGTCAGTGCCGGTCGACGTGGCCTGGAAGTGGAACTGGCCCCCGCGGTACTGGCCGAACATACCCAGGCCAAGTTCGCCGATATCGGCCGCGCCTGAATCAGGGAGAAGGTTATGCAGCTTGAGTTTCATCAGGTCGATGCGTTCAGTGAGCGACCGTTCAGCGGCAACCCGGCGATGGTCTATCGCCTCGATGCGTGGCTCGCCGATGAGTTGATGCAGAAAATCGCCGCTGAACATAACCTCGCCGAAACCGCCTTTGTGGTGCGTGAAGGGCAGGGGTGGCACATCCGCTGGTTCACTCCGACCACCGAGGTGCCTTTGTGTGGGCATGCCACCCTGGCCAGCGCTTATGTCTTGTTCGAGATCTATAAAGAGCCGGTCGAACGCCTGGACTTCATTTGTAAATCCGGCCCGCTGAGCGTGAGTCGTGAGGGCGGTCGTTTGTGGCTGGATTTCCCGGCAATCGTGCCGTCTGCAGTCGGCGTGACCCTGGATGTCGAACGTGCCTTGGGCGTCGACGTGGTCGATGTGTTGGGTTCGAATGAGTTATTCGTGGTGCTGGAGTCGGAGCAGGCCGTGCTCGACTGTCAGCCCGATATGGTCGCGTTGGCCAAACTGCCGTGGCCGGGTGCCATCGTCACCGCCAAGGGCAGCAAGCATGATTTTGTGTCGCGGTACTTCGCGCCGGCGATCGGTATCAATGAGGATCCGGTGACCGGTTCGACCCATTGCAGTTTGATCCCGTATTGGTCGAAGCGTTTGGGCAAGTCGAGCCTGACGGCGTATCAGTGTTCGAAGCGAGGCGGGGAGTTGTTCTGTCGGCTGGAAGGCGATCGGGTGAAGATCGGCGGGAATGCGACGCTGGTTGCGAGTGGAATGCTGATCCTCGGTTAACCCCAATCCCGTAGGAGCGAGGCTTGCCCGCGAAGGCGTAGTGTCAGGCAATGCAAATATCGACTGACACTACGCCTTCGCGGGCAAGTCGGATCGCCGCACCGCTCGCTCCTACAGATTCAGGTATCAGCTGGCGGTGCTGTAACGACGAACGCCGGATTCGACCGTCGGAATCTGCGCGGCGATGCTGCCGGACGCCTGGAACAACACCAGGTGTTCAGCGGCAACCCGAATGCCAACTTCTGCACCGACCAGATGATCGGCATGGCTCGGGAAAATCGATTCCAGCTGCGCGCCGGTGGGCATCTGCAACCGATACAACGTCGACGCACCCTGGAACGACTTGCCGACAATCCGCGCCTTCAAGCCACTGTCCGGTGCATAAACGATATCGTCCGGGCGCAACAATACGTCCACGGCGCCACCAATCGGCCAGGTGTAGGCCCGATTGCCGCGCAACTCACCCAGCTCGGTCTGCACCGATTCCGGGCTGCTCAGCTGACCACGAATGAAGTATCCCTGACCGATGAAACTGGCCACATAGGGCGTCAGCGGTTCGTGATACAGGTTGTAGGGCGTGTCCCACTGTTCCAGGCGACCTTCCTTGAAAACCCCGACATGATCGCTTACCGCGAAGGCTTCTTCCTGGTCGTGGGTCACCAGAATCGCGCTGGTGCCACGGGCCTTGAGGATGTCGCGCACTTCGTGGCTGAGCTTGCGCCGCAGTTCGCCGTCGAGGTTGGAAAACGGTTCGTCGAGCAGCAACAGTTGCGGTTCCGGCGCCAGGGCGCGAGCCAGGGCGACACGCTGTTGCTGACCGCCGGAAAGCTCGTGCGGAAAGCGTTTGCCGAGGTTTTTCAGGTTGACCAGTTCCAGCAGCTCTTCGGTCACACGATCCTTTTGCGGATGCTTGCGAATCCCGAACGCGATGTTTTCCGCCACGCTCAAATGCGGAAACAGCGCGTAATCCTGGAACACCATGCCGATCCGGCGTTTCTCCGGCGCGAGGGTGAAGCCGGCGCTGGAGATCGTCTCGCCCGCCAGGGTGATTTCACCTTCGTGCACCGGTTCAAAACCGGCAATCGCCCGCAGCGTCGTGGTTTTGCCGCAACCCGAAGAACCGAGCAGGCAACCGATATCACCGGCATTCAAATGCAGGTTGAGGTTCTGCACGACGCGCTGGTCTTGATAGCCGCAAGCGAGGTTGCGCAGGTTAAGCAGTAATGGCTGGCTCATGCGTGGTGGTACGAAGGCGGAACGAGAAACTCGAGCAGGGCCTTTTGTGCGTGAAGACGGTTTTCCGCTTGATCCCAGGCGACTGAGCGCGGGTCATCGAGCAGGTCGAGGCTGATTTCCTCGCCACGGTGGGCGGGCAGGCAATGCATGAACAGCACGTCATCGGCGGCCAGGTCCAGCAGGGCACGGGTGACCTGGAACGGTGCGAACAGCTTCAGGCGCTTGGCGGTTTCCTCTTCCTGGCCCATGGAGGTCCAGACGTCGGTGCTCACCAGATGCGCGCCGCGCACGGCGTCCTTCGGATCCCGGACGATGGTCACCCGGTCACCGGCGCTGGCCACGAACTCAGGATTGGGTTCATAGCCTTCAGGGCACGCAATGCGCAACTGGAAGTCGAACTGGATCGCCGCTTCTATATAGCTGTTGCACATGTTGTTGCCGTCGCCGATCCAGGCAACGGTCTTGCCCTGGATCGAGCCGCGATGTTCGAGGAAGGTTTGCATGTCGGCCAGCAACTGGCACGGGTGCAGGTCATCGGACAGGCCGTTGATCAGCGGGACGCGCGAATTGGCGGCGAATTCGGTCAGGGTGCTGTGGGAAAACGTACGGATCATCACCGCATCGAGCATGCTCGACATGACAATGGCGGCGTCGCCGATCGGTTCGCCACGGCCCAGTTGCGTGTCGCGCGGCGACAGGAAGATTGCCTGGCCGCCGAGCTGGATCATGCCGGCCTCGAACGAGATCCGGGTACGGGTCGAGGACTTCTCGAAAATCATCCCGAGCACGCGGTTTTTCAGGGGCTCGAACAGTACGCCGCGGTTACGCAGGTCTTTGAGCTCAACGCCTCGACGGATCACGCTGACCAGCTCTTCGGGCGTGCAATCCATCAGGGAGAGAAAGTGCCTTGCGCTCATCATTGACTACCTTTTTGCTACAAACCGCAGATGCTCAAAGCCTTGTTTAACTGGAAAACGGGCGAGACCTGCGGCGTAAGCCGCACAGGGCGACGAAATAGGGGAAGGCGCGATCTTATAATTAAATGTCGCGTCTTACCAATAGGGCTACGGTTTTTAGGGGATTTCAGAGGGGCTATGGGGTGACCGCAGTAGCGCTTTTGAAGCCTGTTTCCTGACAGCAGCTGCTCATTTGTACACTGCGGCTGCGGGGCTTTGCAATCAAACAGGGCGGGCATGGTGTGCTGATGGTCGGTTTCTGACCCGGCATTCCAGCCCGCTGATGGCAATGTGCCTCGTTTGTAACACTTGCTAATGCAATGTGCTGGGTTATAACTAAGTCACGAGCGATGCAGGAAGCCTTCGGAATGGAATCGAAAGAACAGCAATTGATGGAATTACTAGGTCTCACGGCCCGCTCACTGACGCATCTCACCGCTTCCATGACCTCAATGTCCTTTGAGCTTTTGCGAAGTAACGACGAGGTGACCAGGGCCGCTGGCCGGCGGATGATCGACCGCATGGCCACCATCAGCACAGGGCTCGACGAGCACTGGCGGCTGATCGGCGAACTCACCGGCGTGCATGTCGCCCACGAACAGATTGAAACCATCCAGGAGATTCAGTTGCAGGCGCCACCGAGGCTGCCGTCAAACTGATCCCGAGCGGTCATCGGCTGGCCTGATGGTCGCCGATTCACAAGACGAACGTCGCTGGCGCAGTGGCGGGGCACGCGCCATAGTTTTGTTCCCGCGGCCGTTATTGCCCGCCCAGAACAAGACAGAGACTGGCCATGACCAAGACTCTCCATCACCGTGCCTGCCACCTGTGTGAAGCCATCTGCGGCCTGACCATCGAGACCACCGAGCTCGATGGTGATGTGCAGATCACCTCGATCAAGGGCGATGCCCTCGATACGTTCAGCCGCGGGCACATCTGCCCCAAGGCCGTTGCCCTGCAAGACATCCAGAACGATCCAGACCGCCTGCGTCAGCCGATGCTGCGCGTTGGCAGCGAATGGCAACCCATCGAGTGGGAAGATGCCTTCAACCTGGTCGCTGAACGCCTGGCAGGGATACAGGAGCGCCACGGGCAGAACTCGGTGGCGGTTTATCAAGGCAACCCCAGCGTGCACAACTACGGGCTGATGACCCACAGCAATTACTTTCTTGGCCTGCTGAAAACCCGCAACCGGTTTTCCGCGACCTCGGTCGATCAGTTGCCTCATCACCTGACCAGCCATTTGATGTACGGCCACGGCTTGCTGTTGCCGATCCCGGACATCGATCACACCGATTTCATGCTGATTCTTGGTGGTAATCCGCTGGCCTCCAACGGCAGCATCATGACCGTGCCAGATGTGGAAAAGCGCCTGAAAGCGATACAGGGCCGGGGCGGTAAAGTGGTGGTGGTCGATCCGCGTCGCAGCGAAACGGCTGCGATTGCCGATCAGCATCTGTTCGTCCGTCCGGGCGGCGACGCAGCATTGCTGTTCGGGCTGCTCAACACGTTGTTTGCTGAAGGCCTGACCCGCGACAGCCATTTGCCGGTCGACGGCCTGGATGACGTGCGCAAGGCCGTCGCGGCTTTCACCGCCGAAGCCATGAGCCCGCTGTGTGCCGTGCCGGCCGAGCAGATCCGCCAATTGGCGCGGGACTTCGCGGCGGCGCCGACAGCGGTTTGTTATGGCCGTATGGGCGTTTCTACCCAGGCGTTCGGTACGTTGTGCCATTGGCTGGTGCAGTTGATCAACCTGGTCACCGGCAACCTTGATCGCGTCGGTGGTGCGGTGTGCACCGAACCGGCGGTGGACCTGGTGGCATCTACCTCGGGCGGACATTTCAATCTGTGGCAGAGCCGCGTGTCCGGGCGTCCGGAATACAGCGGCGAGCTGCCAGTGTCGGCGCTGGCCGAAGAGATGCTCACCGAAGGGGAAGGGCAGGTTCGCGCGTTGATTACTGTGGCCGGCAATCCGGTGTTGTCGACGCCCAATGGCCGGCAACTGGAGCAGGCGCTTGACGGGTTGGAGTTCATGGTCAGTGTTGACTTGTACATCAACGAAACCACGCGCTATGCCGACCTGATCCTGCCGTCGACTTCCGCTCTGGAAAACGATCACTACGACACCACGTTCAACATGTTTGCGGTGCGTAACGTCAGCCGGTTCAATCGCGCGATCCTGGCCAAGCCGGAAGGCGCGTTGCACGACTGGGAGATTTTCGTCGGGCTGGCCAAGGCCTTTGCCGCGAAGACCGGCAAGGAACTGAAACCGACGATTCCCCCTGCGCAGATGATCGATCGTGGTTTGCGAATGGGGCTGTATGGCGACGCCTCGCTGCACAAGCTGTCTTTGGCGACGCTATTTGATCAGCCGCATGGCGTCGACCTTGGCGCGCTGAAATCCAATCTGGCGCCACGCCTGAAAACCGCCAACCAGCGCGTTCAGGCAGCACCGGCGGCGATCCTTGCCGACCTCTCGCGATTTGCGGCGCTGCAAGCTCCGGCGGCTGATGAACTGCTGATGATTGGCCGTCGTCACGTGCGCAGCAATAACTCGTGGATGCACAACTATCACCGACTGGTGAAGGGCAAGCCGCGTCATCAGTTGCTGATGCATCCGGACGACCTTGCCAGTCGCGGGCTCAGCGATGGGCAGCGGGTGCGGGTCAGTTCCCGGGTCGGCATGATCGAAGTGGAAGTGCTGGGCAGTCAGGATATGATGAAAGGTGTGGTCAGCCTGCCGCACGGTTGGGGCCATGCGCGGCCTGGCGTGCAGATGACGATTGCCAGCGGCCAGCCAGGTTCCAGTGCCAATGACCTGACCGACGAGTGTCAGCTCGATGAGTTGTCGGGGAATGCGGCATTGAACGGTGTGCCGGTGACCGTAGCGGCGGCTTGATTGAGTCTGTCGGGGAGACCGAGCATGGCGCTCGGCTTTCCGTTACAATGCGCCACCGTGCCGACCCCCGAGTCGGAAAGTTCAGCCGAGGTGCTTCATGGATATCATCGAAACGATTAAAGAGCAGATTGCCAACAACACCATTCTGCTTTACATGAAAGGTTCGCCGAATGCCCCGCAGTGTGGCTTCTCCGCGAAAGCCGCACAGGCCGTGATGGCATGTGGTGAAAAGTTTGCGTACGTGGACATCCTGCAGAACCCGGAAATCCGCGCCAACCTGCCAAAATACGCCAACTGGCCAACTTTCCCGCAGCTGTGGGTCGGTGGTGAGCTGGTCGGCGGTAGCGACATCATGACCGAGATGGCTGCAGACGGTTCGCTGCAAAGCACCATCAAAGCGGCTGTTGAAGCCGCCGCTGCTGCCAAGACCGAAGCTTGACCTGCTTTCTGTAGGAGCGAGCGGTTCGGCGTTCCGACTTGCCCGCGAAGGCGTTGTACCTGACACACCGCTTTCGCGAGCAAGCTTCGCTCCTACAACAGCACAGGCACAAAAAAGCCCCGCCTCTTAAAAGAGAGCGGGGCTTTTTATTGTCTTGAATCTAACGGGCGATAACTTACTCGTCGTCGCCCATCTGCGATTGCAGATAGTTCTCAAGACCGATTTTATCGATCAGGCCCAGTTGGGTTTCCAGCCAGTCGATATGTTCTTCTTCGGATTCAAGAATATCTTCGAGCAGTTCACGGCTACCGTAGTCGCCAACGGTTTCGCAATGAGCGATCGCGACTTTCAGGTCAGCGTGGCCGGTACGTTCGATACGCAGGTCGCACTCAAGCATTTCCTGGGTGTGTTCGCCGATCTGCAGCTTGCCCAGGTCCTGCACGTTTGGCAGGCCTTCCAGGAACAGGATGCGCTTGATCAGCTTGTCCGCGTGTTTCATCTCGTCGATGGACTCGTGGTATTCGTGCTTGCCGAGCTTGTTCAGACCCCAATCTTCATACATGCGCGCATGCAGAAAATACTGATTGATCGCGACCAGTTCATTGGCAAGGATCTTGTTGAGATGCTGGATGACTGTAATGTCGCCTTTCATGATGGGGTCCTGCCCTGTAATAGCTGTCTATAAACCAGAGTTTGAGCCGCACAACTAAGAGTGTCAAACCTAACTTATTGAAACTTAAATGAACATACGAATCATAACTAAGCAGCAGTATCCGGCACTGATCGAGATGATCGACGGTGCAGGATGTGATTGATGAAAAAGGCAGCAAACAAGGCGATGAACGGCGTCATCGGCATATGATAGCGATCCTGGCCGACGATCAGCAGAGCCACGGCTGCAAACAAGGCGGGCGTTACCACCAGCGGATCGAACAAACGCAAAGGATTTTCCCGGAGAAATACTCCGACGCCAATGAGAGAGAGGGAGAAAATTGCTAACCAATAGGCGGCAGAGCCAGCCTTGAGTATCGGTTGCAATGCAGGAGCTAGCGAGTTCTGGTTCCATGCTATGCCGATGCTTTCGCGATCAAAGCTGTGGGCGACCCGGTTCAGGCATAACCGAAGATAGAGACCTGGATTTTCGCGAATGAAGTCGAGCGCGAGACCTTTGTAATGGTTATCGCGGACTACTTCGTTTTTTGTATTGAGATTTATTTCGGGCACCGACATATAGGCCCCATTTGCCTGGGGGTTATTGCCCATCCACAGATTGATACCGAAATTCGCAGAAATAAGTACCGGCTCGCCAAATAAAGCGCGATTACGCTCTGCCCAAGGAGTCAGCAATATTGCTGCGACGACCAGCGCCAGAATGACGTGCAGAACAGTTTGCGCCGGTTTACGGAAGGGCTGATCCAGAAGCGGTAGCAAAACAATTAGCGGTAGAGCCGTCGGCCGCATGAATGCGGCGGCGACCAGAAGAGCAGTCGACAGAACGGTGCGAGCCCAGTGCGGCAACTTCCCCGTACCACGAGCCACAAAAGCCCAGATCACCAGCGTCATGAGAGGCAATTCGCTGTTTGGAACGGTGGTGAAGGCGATCCATGCGGGCCAGAAGGCGAATAGCAGCGCCGCGATGCGTGCGATCGTCCTGTCAAAATACAAAAGGCCGAGTTGATAGATTCCAGCTACCGATATAGAGCTGAGAATCAGGTTGACAAGAATGACTACCCAGCCATGCACGCCCAACATCGCATAAAAGGCGCCGTAAAGGGCGGACGGGCCAACAGGCCAGTAAGCCGTGGCTTCACCACCAGGATAGACATAGCCTCGGCCTGCTGCGATTTCCTGCGCGAAGCTGTGATACATGTTCGCGTCCGATACAGGGCTTACTGGAACCAATAGTCCCCATATCAACCGGATCGCAAAAGTCAGCATCAGAATGGGCAAGACACCTGACTTGAAGCTGGCCTGTGCGAGTAGCCATGTTGTGTTCACCATAAGGAAGGACCACTTATTGCCATGAAGAAGGTGCAGCCCATCAGTGCTACCACGACGATGCTCTGCCAGTCCCGCGCCGCGAAGAGCACGGGGTCTTCATCCACCTCGCCTCGCACAGTCTTCATCCACAGGCGTGCAGTCCAATAGAGCATGAGCGAAGGCGCAAACCACAACCATTCGTGCGAAGGATACATGACGGGCACAATCTCGGCCTGCGTGTACATGGCGAGGATCAGAACGCTGATCATGCCGCTGGATGAGCCAAGCGCCAGCACCACCGGCAGATCTTCAGGACGATAACCGCGACCAGGCAACGACTTGACCGAAAAGGCAGTATCCCGCAGCTCCGAGTAACGCTTCACCAGGGCAAGACTGAGGAAGATGAACATGGAAAAAGCGAGTAACCAAAAGGACGGTTTGATATCCGTCGCGGCGGCGCCCGCTATGACACGAATCGAATAAAGGCTAGCCAGTATCATCACATCGACGATCACCTGCTTCTTCAGCAGGAAGGAATAGGCAGCGGTCAGAAAATAGTAGACACCGAGCACAACGAGAAAGCGTGGCGGCAATTGCAGCGCAAGTATCAGGGATGAACCAAGCAGCAAGGGGATGGCGGCGATGCCCGATTTCACGGACAAGGTCCCAGCGGCAAAAGGCCGGTTCTTCTTGCGGTGATGCTTGCGATCTGCGGGCAGGTCGAGCAGATCATTCAGCAGATAGACGGACGAGGCGCACAGGCTGAACGAGATGAAGGCAAGGATCGCCCAGAACAATAGTTGCGGATTCGTCACCTGATGCGCCGCTAGCAGGGGGACGAAGACAAGGAGATTCTTCAGCCACTGCTGAATGCGCAGGGCTCTCCACCAGACACGAAAACCACCGCTTGGATCCTCTATAAAATCAATGTCGTGATTGCTATCCCGCGCCGCTTGCCTCAGACCGTCCTGTGAGGAAACCAGAAACGCCCGGCGCGCCCGTGCGAATACGGGCAAGTCCGCTTTGTCGTTGCCGATATAGTCGAAGCCTCGTTCGCCAAAGCGTTCGACGAGCATACTAGCCTTGGCGTGGGAGGAAAGATTGGTGCCTTCGTCGCTGCACAGTACCTCGTCGAAGAGGCCCAGATGGTCCGTAATACCATTGGCGACGCCGGCGCAAGATGCCGTGGCAAGAATGATAGGGCGCTGCGCTGCGCGGGCGGTTTCGATCAGGACTAGCACATCGGTGCGATAGGGGAGGCTAGCTGCATCGATCGTTACTCGCTCGGCGATGCGGTGCTTGAGGCTCGCCTTGCCCTTCATGAGCCAGCCCGGCAGGGAGGCGAGCGAGAGAGGCGAGGTCTTTGCAAGCAACAGAAATGTTTCGAGCAGCATGTCGGTGCGCACCAGTGTGCCATCCAGATCCACGCAAAGCGGAATCGGCGCGTCATCGATTTCGTTCATGTTCGTCATGACGTCACGCCCCCCTCGCCATCACGACAACCCCGCTCATGATCAGCAATGTGCCGATGACCTTGGCCGCGGAGAAGGTGTCATTGAAGACGAGGCGGCCGAGCACGGCCGTTAGCACAAAGCCCAGTGCCACGAACGGATAGGCGAAACTGACCTGCACCTTGGATAGCACCATCAGCCAGACCGCCGCACTGCTGAAATACAGGAAAAGGCCGAGCAATATTAGGGGGTTGAGGGCAATATCGAGCAATGCTGATACTCGTGCCCCTCCTTCTGCGATCCCCCTCTGGACGGAAGGGGAGTCCATGCCGGCCTTGAGGGCGATCTGCGCAAAGGCGGATATCGTGACGCTAATCAGGATGAGCGCATAAACGTTTTTTACCAGGCTGAGATTTAACAAAGCGCCCTCCCCCGAGTTTGTGTCGCATGCTATTTGTGTAGCAGTGACATTGGATTGCGTCAATTCGGCAGGAAACGCTCTCGGCCGGAAAATCAAAGCAGGAGGGAACAGGAAATTTTAGCTCCCAGTAGCCAAACAACTTTGGTCGGCCCTTGAGCAAGGAGAAGGAGAACGAGAAATGTCAGCAAAGTCGAAAGCGGGGACGCTATTCGCGTGGCCACCTATCGACCGTGCTCAACGGTCATGCAGCGATTTCTGCTGAACTAGCGCTGCGCTTGGAACTCGCCGGTATAAGCACCGGCCGCCAGTGGCTGGCCATGAAGGCAGCCTATGACTTGTGGCAGGCCGAACACCGAGGGCAACCGAATATCGTACGTTTGCATGAAGTGCCAGCGTAAGCCATGAGTAACCACGACCAGAAACGACAAGGGCCTGCATCGCTGCAAGCCCTTGTTTTGTATAGAATTCTTTAAAATATAAAGCTAAATATAGGCGGACATGAGGTCCGGTTCTTTGGAATAGGGTATTTACGCGGCAGTAAATTCTACAGGGAAAGGAATCGCAGCCTGGGCTGTTTGCAATTTGGTCAGGGTTTCACGCACCACTTCCTTGGCAAGGCAGGCGCATTTGCCACATTGGCTGGCTACGCCGGTAGCTTGGCGGACTTCCTTGTAGCTGCAGCAACCTTCATAGATTGCTTCGCGGATTTGTCCGTCGGTGACGCCAGTGCAGAGGCAGACATACATAACTGAAACCGTCGCTGGTTATGACTCAATTGCGATGGATCTTAATGTTAACGAGAATGATTGTCAAAGTGGTTTCTGAAAGCTTTGCGTTATAAGCGAGGGTGACTGACGAACGGTTTTCCTAGGGCAATCTGCCAGTAAGCGTGTCGCCGGGAATTTGGCCTGTCGGTGAAAATCCGTTGAGGACAGCTCAAAAACGCAGTGTATGATGGCCGGTCCTTATGAAGCGGGTGGGTGTCACAGGGCTGTCGCCTGAGGGTGGCAGGCTGGCGCAAACCCGGAACTTCACGTTTTTACACCAGGAGATATTCAATGAGCGTACTCGTAGGCAAGCAAGCCCCTGACTTCACCGTACCAGCCGTACTCGGCAATGGCGAAATCGTCGACAGCTTCACCCTGTCGTCGGCCATCAAAGGCAAATACGGCCTGGTGTTCTTCTACCCGTTGGACTTCACCTTCGTTTGCCCATCCGAGCTGATCGCTCTGGACAACCGCATGTCCGACTTCAAGGCCCGCAACGTTGAAGTGATCGCTGTTTCGATCGACTCGCACTTCACCCACAACGCGTGGCGCAACACCCCGGTCAACAATGGTGGCATCGGCGAAGTTCGCTACACCATGGCAGCCGACCTGAAGCACGAAATCGCCAAGGCCTACGATGTTGAATCCGAAGGCGGCGTGGCTTTCCGTGGCGCGTTCCTGATCGACGACAAAGGCGTTGTCCGTTCGCAGATCATCAACGACCTGCCACTGGGCCGTAACATCGAAGAGCTGGTCCGTCTGGTCGACGCTCTGCAATTCCACGAAGAGCACGGCGAAGTTTGCCCTGCCAACTGGAAAAAAGGCGACAAAGGCATGACCGCTTCGACCGAAGGCGTCGCGGCTTACCTGACCGAGAATGCTGCTGCCCTGTAAGGCGCATTCGAGGCACAAAAAAACCGGCCGTTGAGGCCGGTTTTTTTATGGGCGGAGAAGCGGTGATTCCTGTAGGAGCCGGCTTGCTGGCGATCCAGGCGCCTCGGTAATCAGACAAACCGCGGTGGCTGAATCGCCAGCAAGCCGGCTCCTACGAAAAGCCGATCAGTCGTTGTAGTCTTCCCAGCCGCCCATCTGTTTCCAGCGATTGACGATGCCGCAGAACAGCTCGGCCGTCTTCTCTGTGTCGTAGCGAGCCGAGTGAGCCTCGCGACCGTCGAAGTCGATATCGGCGGCCTGACAGGCTTTCGCCAGCACCGTCTGACCGTACGCCAGACCGGCCAGGGTGGCCGTGTCGAAGCTGGAGAACGGATGAAACGGGTTGCGCTTCATGTCCAGGCGCGCAACCGCCGCGTTCAGGAAGCCCAGATCGAAGCTGCTGTTGTGCCCGACCAGAATCGCCCGCTTGCAGCCGTTGGCTTTCAACGCCTTGCGGATGCCGCGGAAAATATCGGTCAGCGCCGCTTCTTCACTCACCGCCATGCGCAGCGGGTGATCGAGTTTGATCCCGGTGAACTCCAGCGCGGCCGCTTCGATGTTGGCGCCTTCAAAAGGCTCGACACGGAAGAAGTAGGTGTGGTCAGGGTATACAAAACCCTTCTCGTCCATGGCGATCGTGGTAGCGGCTATTTCCAGCAAAGCGTCAGTGGCAGAGTTGAAACCACCGGTTTCAACGTCGACAACGACTGGCAGGTATCCACGGAATCGAGCTGCCATCGGGTGGCGTGGACCACCTCCGCCGCCTTGACCGTCCTGTTCGTCGTCGTAATGGTCTTCACTCACGCGTGTTCCTCCAGCAGGCGCCAGCGCAGTTTTTCACCGGCGCGCAGCGGGATAACGGTCAGCTCGCCAAATGGCAGGCTGGTTGGGGCGGTCCACTCGTCGCGGACCAGAGTAATGCGATCGGTGTTCACCGGCAGGCCATAGAAGCGCGGGCCGTTGAGGCTGGCGAAGGCTTCGAGCTTGTCCAGTGCGTTACGTTGTTCGAACGCTTCGGCGTACATCTCGATCGCCGCATAAGCGGTGTAGCAACCGGCACAGCCGCACGCGGCTTCTTTGGCATGCTGGGCGTGAGGCGCCGAGTCGGTGCCGAGGAAGAACTTTTCGCTGCCGCTGGTGGCGGCGTCGAGCAGGGCTTCCTGATGCGTATTGCGCTTGAGGATCGGCAGGCAATAGAAGTGCGGCCGAATCCCGCCCACCAGCATGTGGTTGCGGTTGTACAAGAGGTGATGCGCGGTGATGGTCGCGCCAACGTTGGCCGAAGCCTCGTTGACGAACTGCACGGCGTCCGCGGTGGTGATGTGTTCGAACACCACTTTGAGCGTCGGGAAACGCTCGACCACACGACGCATGTGCTCATCGATGAAGATTTTTTCGCGGTCGAACACGTCGACATCGCCACGGGTGACTTCACCGTGAACCAACAAAGGCATCCCGACTTCGGCCATGGCCTCAAGCGCAGGGAAGATCTTGTCGATGCTGGTGACGCCAGAGTCCGAGTTGGTGGTCGCGCCGGCCGGATACAACTTGGCGGCATGAATGAAACCGCTGGCCTTGGCCTCACGAATTTCTTCGGGCTGGGTGCGGTCGGTCAGGTAAAGGACCATCAACGGTTCGAAACGGCTGCCAGCCGGACGTGCAGCGAGAATCCGCTGGCGATAGCCGTCGGCTTCAGCGGCGTTGCGCACCGGAGGTACCAGGTTGGGCATGATGATGGCGCGACCAAAGGTGCGCGCGACATCCGCAACGGTATTGGTCAACACGGCACCATCGCGAAGATGAATATGCCAGTCGTCGGGACGCAGCAGGGTCAGGCGGTCGGACATGAGGGGATTCCAGGCGGGTCAAACTGAAGGGAATGCTACCGGAAAAGACTCTCTCAGGCACTCGCTATCAAGTTTTGCGGGAAGCTTCCGATATCCAACAGGTATGCCGTAAACATGTGTGTGTCGGTCTTTTTGTTGTAGAAGCCAGTGGAGCCTCCCGTGCGCCAGCGTTATTTAGCCTTGCTCAGCGTGTTTGCCAGCCTTCCCGCGATGGCGCTCACTTTCCAGACCCGTCTGGAGAGCATCGAGTGGACGGTCGAAGGGGACAAGTTCGAGTGCCGCCTGACTCAACCGATCACCGATTTCGGTTCGGGTGAGTTCGTGCGCCGCGCCGGCGAGCAGGCGACGTTTCGTCTGAAAGCCTATAACTCGATGGTCGGCGGCGGCTCGGCGACCCTGCTGGCAGCCGCAGCGCCCTGGCAGCCGGGGCGGGGCGACATCAATCTGGGCTCCGTGCGGATTGGTAGCGGCAATGTGCTGTTCAACAGTTCGCAAGTTCAGGCCGGACGCCTGATCAGTGGCCTGATGGATGGGCGCAGCCCGGTCATTCGACATTCTTCGGGCGATGGCCGGGTGTCGGAAGTGCGGTTGTTGCCGGTCAAGTTCAGCAAGGCGTTCAACGATTATCAAAGCTGTGTGGCGAAGCTGCTGCCGAAGAATTTCGAGCAAGTCAAACAAACGCAGATCGGCTTTCCCGGCGACGGCCTGGATCTCGACGCACAGGCCAAGGCCCAGTTGCAGGTCATGCTGGAATTCATGAAGGCTGATCCGACGGTCAATCACATCGAACTCGACGGCCACTCCGACAACAGCGGCAATCGCCTGGCCAATCGTGACCTGTCGCGGCGTCGGGCCCTGGCGGTCATGGAGTTCTTCAAGGCCAACGGTTTTCAGGAATCGCAGATCACCGTGCGCTTCCACGGCGAGCGTTATCCGTTGGCACCCAACACCAATGCCGCCAATCGGGCGAAGAACCGTCGGGTCAATGTGCATCTGGCGCGGGTCGCACCCACCGAGCAGCCGGCGCCTCAGACAACCGCATCGGCGAGCCCCGCGAAGACATACTGAACCGGCTGTCATCGTCGCCCGCTCGACATAATCTGTCGCTTCGTCGTCATAAGCTGTCGCGCCTCTGTAAATTATCCTGCATGACCGGTAGACTTGACGGCTTTCCGTAGAACCCCGTGGAGTGATGGCATGGCGGACGTAAACAAGGTCGTTCTGGCGTATTCCGGCGGCCTGGACACTTCGGTGATCCTCAAGTGGCTGCAGGATACTTATAACTGTGAAGTGGTGACCTTTACCGCTGACCTGGGTCAGGGCGAAGAGGTCGAGCCGGCTCGCGCCAAGGCTCAGGCCATGGGCGTAAAAGAAATCTACATCGACGATCTGCGCGAAGAATTCGTGCGTGACTTCGTATTCCCGATGTTCCGCGCCAACACCGTTTACGAAGGCGAGTACCTGCTGGGTACTTCCATCGCTCGTCCGTTGATCGCCAAACGCCTGATCGAAATCGCCAACGAAACCGGCGCTGACGCCATTTCCCACGGTGCCACCGGCAAGGGTAACGACCAGGTTCGTTTCGAACTGGGCGCTTATGCCTTGAAGCCAGGTGTGAAAGTGATCGCTCCGTGGCGCGAATGGGACCTGCTCTCCCGTGAAAAGCTGATGGATTACGCTGAAAAGCACGCGATCCCGATCGAGCGTCATGGCAAGAAGAAATCCCCGTACTCGATGGATGCCAACCTGCTGCACATCTCCTATGAAGGCGGCGTGCTGGAAGACACCTGGACCGAGCACGAAGAAGACATGTGGAAATGGACCGTCTCCCCGGAGAAGGCTCCTGACAAGGCGCAGTACCTCGAACTGACTTACCGTAACGGCGACATCGTTGCACTGGACGGCGTCGAAATGACTCCGGCCACCGTGCTGGCGACCCTGAACCGTATCGGTGGCGAACACGGTATCGGCCGTCTCGACATCGTCGAGAACCGTTACGTGGGCATGAAGTCCCGTGGCTGCTACGAAACCCCTGGCGGCACCATCATGCTGCGCGCCCACCGTGCGATCGAATCGATCACGCTGGACCGCGAAGTGGCTCACCTCAAAGACGAGCTGATGCCTAAATACGCCAGCCTGATCTACACCGGTTACTGGTGGAGCCCTGAGCGTCTGATGCTGCAACAGATGATCGATGCGTCCCAGGCTCACGTGAACGGCGTCGTGCGCCTGAAGCTGTACAAGGGCAACGTGATCGTCACTGGCCGCAAGTCCGACGAATCGTTGTTCGATGCCAACATCGCGACCTTCGAGGAAGATGGCGGCGCCTACAACCAGGCCGACGCGGCGGGCTTCATCAAGCTCAACGCGCTGCGCATGCGTATCGCGGCAAACAAAGGTCGCAAGCTGTTCTGAGATCTTTGACACGCTGATGGAATGTGTGGCCTTGTCCAGGACAAGGCCACACATTTGAAAACAGGGATTTTCTGTCTGACATTGCGATTCAACATTCTTGTTGTTTTAAATTCCTTCCTGTCCGCCCCCCATTGATCCTAAAGAGCAACTGCCTGCTGTGTGTCAGCCCGGCAATATTGATCAATGACCGTCACGTCACGTGAACTCAAATTGTAAGCAATACAGAACGTTGCGCTGCTGCGTTTTTTTGCGTTTCGGCAAAACTTGAGTGCGCTTTCTTTCAGTAACGTCTCCGATTCGGCAACAACGAGAAACACGACAACGTGTGCCGGATTCCCCTTGGGCTGGCGAAGCTTTTCCAGAAGGGCGCGGAACTCATTTTTTTTGTTCATCCACCGCGCATCAATGATGTGCAGATCCTTGAGTGACTCAGGCAGCCGAATAGGGTACTGAGCCGAGAGACTTGGCTGTAAGCCGATCTCGTCGGGCGGATCTTGCGCGTTACCTGAACGCTCTGCGTTGTCCATCACCTTTATGAAATGCTTTCCCTTTTCAAAGTCGGAAGGCGCGTAAAGCGATCGATAATTGAAGTTAAGGGTGGCGAAGAAAAGAAAAAGCAAATAAAAGGGAAAGCTGATCAAAAACCAGATGTAGATCTCTTTATCTTCGTCATCGAGGAAGGGTAGAGAGATGGCGGCCGATGTTTCAGACAGTGTTGCGAATATCGCGATGACTGTCATGGGGTTGGTGATTCGTTGTTTGAGTTTTATCATATTTTTTACTCATATTAGTTCGTCTTTTCTCATTGTGTTAGTTGGTGGTTGTTAGGGTGTAGAGTTTATATGGTAGCGGTGGATTTATAGTTCGGATATATCAGTTTTGCTATTCATTTATTGTTAATTGACTTTTGATGTAAGGTTTTGTGTTTGATGTTTCTGGTGTGGTGGGCAGGCCGGGAAATATCAATTACCCTACAAGGGTAGACTAATCGTTGGCGTGTGTCGGATCATCTTGGTCAACTGTTGTTGTGTGGCGTGCTGGTTGTAAATCGAAACAAAGAACTGTTGAATACTGAAATATCATGAGACAGATAAAGTTTCTGGCGCGCTGTGTTTCAAGATTTTTTGTAAGATTATTCCGCGATGTTTGTAGGGAATGTCTCTCGGTGTGGGTGGCCGGGGGGAGCGGCATGCCATGGGTGAAACGACTAGGCTATTGTGCGGGCTCTAAAAATTCGAACAGCGAAAATTGGACTTGCCCATGAATAAAGTGCTGATCGTGGATGATCACCCCGTCATTCGTCTTGCGGTACGTATGCTGATGGAGCGTCATGGCTA
This sequence comes from Pseudomonas sp. BF-B-15, assembly GCF_019946675.1. NCBI lineage: Bacteria > Pseudomonadati > Pseudomonadota > Gammaproteobacteria > Pseudomonadales > Pseudomonadaceae > Pseudomonas > Pseudomonas sp. BF-B-15. The sequence continues at coordinate 18,540 of NZ_JAGYFZ010000037.1, read as the reverse complement.
CGAAGTCATTGCAGAAACAGATAATGGCGTGGATGCATTGCAACTAGCTCGTGAACATATGCCGGATATTGTCATCCTGGATATTGGAATACCCAAACTGGATGGGCTGGAAGTCATTGCACGTCTGGCATCGGCAGCGATGCCAATGAAAGTACTGATATTGACTTCACAGGCTCCCGGGCATTTTTCGATGCGTTGCATGCAATCCGGTGCTGCAGGATATGTTTGCAAACAACAGGACCTCACTGAGTTGCTCAGTGCAATAAAGGCGGTATTGTCGGGCTACAGTTACTTTCCCAATCAAGCCTTGCATACCGTGCGCTCCAGTCTGGGGAATGCCAGTGAAGCCGATATGGTGGATCGTCTTTCGGGGCGGGAGATGATGGTCTTGCAACAGTTGGCTCGCGGCAAGACCAACAAGGAAATTGCCGATGGAATGTTCCTCAGCAATAAAACCGTCAGTACTTACAAGACGCGGCTGTTGTTGAAACTCAATGCGCGGTCCCTGGTTGACCTGATCGAGCTGGCTCAACGCAATGGGTTGGTATGACTGCGCCAGTGCTTGAAGGGGCGTAAAGAGTGGGCGTTTTCAAGGTTTCGCACCTAGTAAAAAGCCTCCGTTTCGGGAGGCTTTCAGGTGTCATAGGTCAAAATCGTAATCGGCCAATTGCTTTTGCAGTCGGCGCTCCTCCAGCAGATTGTCGATGGTGCGGCGTTTGCTCAGGTTGGTCTTTGCCACTTCAACCACCGGTTCCGCGTCATCGGCCTCAACGGGTGTGAAGTCGTCTTCTACGTCCAATTGCTCTTTGCCAGTGCTCATAAGGTTAACTCCAGGCTAAGACTGCCTTTGGCGCTCCTTATATCGATAATCGCCTCGCGGGTAAAAAAGATTTTTTCAATCGATAAATCAAAAAACCTAATAGCGCCTCAATCGTCCGAAGTCTTGTGCTTGTATTCGCACAGGTCTTCTATCCGGCAACTGCCGCAGCGAGGCTTGCGAGCCAGGCAAACGTAACGCCCATGAAGAATCAGCCAGTGATGGGAATCGAGCAGATATTCCTTCGGCACGAACTTCATCAGTTTTTTCTCGACCTCGACCACATTCTTGCCGGGAGCGATGCCAGTACGATTGCTGACCCGGAAAATATGCGTGTCTACGGCCATGGTCAGTTGGCGGAACGCAGTATTGAGCACCACGTTGGCAGTCTTGCGGCCGACACCGGGCAACGCTTCGAGCTCTTCACGGGTCTGCGGCACTTCCCCGCCATGGCGTTCCACCAGCAAGCGGCAGGTTTCGATTACATTTTTTGCCTTGCTGTTGAACAGGCCGATGGTCTTGATGTACTCGGACAGACCTTCCACGCCCAGGGCGTAAATCGCCTGCGGCGTATTGGCCACCGGGTAGAGCTTGGCGGTGGCTTTATTGACGCCGACATCGGTCGATTGTGCCGAGAGAATCACCGAGATCAGCAATTCGAATGGCGAGGAGTAGGCCAGTTCGGTCTTCGGCTCCGGGTTGTCTTCATGCAGCCTGCGGAAAATTTCCAGACGTTTTGCGGCATTCATGGGCAGTGCGTTTCCTCGAAAGCGATCAATGTGAGGGAGTCGGGCGGGGCCAGGCTTGCCAGGCGGCGATCAGCAGGCCCAGCAGAATGAATCCGCCAGGTGCCAACGTGGCCAGTCGCAAGCCTGCGTCGCCGAGGAACTCGCGCAGCAGGCCCAGGCCGACCATCAGCGCGCCGAACAGGACACACAGGCGCAGGCGCTCACGCCATGCACTCTGGAAAAAACCGGTATGTTCCAACACGACGCACTGCAAAGCGATCAGTGCTGCATAAAACCCCGAATGCTGGTGCCATTGAAGTGACCAGACCTGCGCGGCGAGTTCTGCACAACCGGTCAGCGTGGCCGCCAGCAGGACGCCTGCGAACAAGCGAGCCGCCGGGATCAGTCGGGATCGCAAGGCAGCCATGCTCGCACCAAACGCACTGATCACCACGATGAATATCAACCACACACCCAGTGCGGTCACTAACGAGTCAGTGGCGCCGATCAGCGGTGCGAGCATCAGCGAGTTCTGTAAATTCGCGGACTTATTCATGGAGGCCGCTCCCGATCAGCTGACGCGAGTGTTCATCGAAGTAGCGCAGAGCCTCGTGGATCGCATTGATCACGGCTCTGGAGGTAATGGTCGCGCCAGCGATTTGATCAAATTGCCCCTGATCCTTTTTCAACGCCCAACCGCTGTCGGCGGGTTCATTCAAGGATTTGCCAGTGAACGCCTGAAGCCAGGTATTGGGCCAGTCAGCGATACGTGCACCCAGGCCCGGGGTTTCCGATTGTTTCAGGGTCTTGACCCCCAGCAACTTGCCGTTTGCGTCAATGGCGATCAGCAAATCGATGGAGCCCGCATACCCGATCGTCTGGCTGCGCAGCAGGACCGCAACGGGTTGGCCGGCCTTGGTGGCGAGGTAGCCGCCCAGCAAGGTGCTGTTGGTCAAAGCCAGGTTACCGAGGTGCAGCGGCTGCTCCAGCGGTTGATTGTCGTAACTGTCGGAAGGCAGCAAGTCGAGCAGGTTGCGGCTGTCGATCCGTCGCTGTTCGGCTGCGATACGTGGCGCGCTGCTGTACTGCACAAGCCAGGTTGCGCCAATCCCCAGGCTTGCCAGCAACAGCAGAATCACAACGCTCGACGTTCGGCTCATGGCGAAAGCTGCTCCTGCCTGGACGCGACAAACCGCTCCAGCGCCGGCACGCAAAGATTCATCAACAACACTGCAAACGCAACGCCGTCCGGATAGCCGCCCCAAGTGCGAATCAGGTAAGTCAGCAGTCCCACGCCCGCGCCGAACAGCAGTCGGGCGCCAGGGATTTTTGCGCCGGACACCGGCTCCGTGACGATAAAGAATGCGCCCAGCATGCTCGCGCCCGTGAGCAGATGAAACAGGGGGGAACCATGGGAGTCGGAGCCCGAACCGTTCCAGCACAGCAGGCTGATGACGAACAGGCTGGCAAGCATGCCCACCGGCGCATGCCAGCTGAACACCCGCCGTTGCAGCAGAAACAAACCGCCCGCCAGAAACGCCAGGTTGACCCATTCCACGCCGCGCGCGCCGAAGTGACCGAACGCTGGATTGCCGGCGAAGAGTTCGTCCATGGTCAGGCTTTTGTTGATTCGCAAGCTGTCCAGCGCCGTGGCCTGGACCCACGCATCCGGCGTCTGGCTGAGGCTGAAACCGAACACTTGCTGCAGACCCCCGAGCAGGTCCATGCCGTGGGACGAAGGCCAGTGAGTCATTGGTTGGGGAAAGGTCACCAGCACCAAAGCGAAACCGAGCATCGCCGGGTTGAACGGGTTTTTCCCCACGCCGCCATACAGTTGTTTTCCGATCAGTGCGAATGCCGCGGCGCAGACCGTCAGCCACCATGGGCAATACGGCGGCAAGGCCAGGGCCAGCAGCGTTGCACTGACCAGCGCGCTGCCATCGCTCAAGGTCGGTTTGATCTGGCGTTTGCGCAGCCATAACATTGCCGCTTCAACGGCCAACGCGGTAACGCCGGCCAGCATCAAATTGATCAACACGCCCCAGCCATACAACCAGAACAGCACCAGCATCCCCGGCACGGTGGCCAGCAACACCAGCTTCATGGCCTGCTGAAGGCGCTCGTCGACCGATTCAAGGGGCGACATAGGCATCCACCTGGCGCTCGGCTTCTTGCAGGCGAGCGCGCGCCTTGTCCAATAACTCAGCGGGTGTGTCGGTGCGACGTTCGAGTTTGCTGACATCCGCGCGAGCGTAGGCCAATTCGGTTTTCAGCTGTCGAAGCTGGCTGTCGATGGGGCGTTTTTCGACACGCGCCAGGTCAGGTAAAGGCTGCTCGCTTGCAGCTTCTGCCGCGTGCAGGGCTTTTTCAGCTTCGCCGAGTGCACGCTCCAGGGCTTCGATCTGCTCGGCCGGCGCGTCACTGGTTTGCGCTTTCTTGAGTTCGGCGCGGCGCATGGCCAACTGTATTTTCGCCCGCTTCAGCTCCGCGTCTTTCACTGGCACCGCCGGCGCAGCGGCGGGTGGAGCGCTGTTTTCCAACTGTGCCAAGGCGTGTTCAGCGGCGTCGAATTGCTGTTGCAGGACGATCAGTTGCGACTGCTGTTCGAAGGTCGGCGGATGGCCGAACGCCTTGAGCGATTTGTTCAGTTGCGCGCGGCTCATCGCCAGATCGATTTTGGCTTTCTTCAACGCCGCGTCGGCATTGGCCGCTTTCTGCGCACGAACTCTTTCCAGCGCGGCTTGAACCGGGTCGAGCGTTGTCACTTCACTGTGCTGCTGTTGCGCAGCGCGATGTGCCCGGGCCTGACGCTCGGCGAGTTTCTGTTCTTCTTCGCGGTGCAAGCGGGCGTTGCGCTGTTCAAAGCGCCGCCGGGCGTGATTGCGTTTGGCGGTACGCGCCTGTTGTTCTTCAGGGCTGAATGCCAGGCCACCGACAATCGGCAACACCGTGGCCAGCGGCAACGGCCGCATTTCGATGCAGTCCACCGGGCAAGGAGCCACGCAAAGGTCGCAACCGGTGCATTCGTCGATGATCACCGTGTGCATCAATTTCGCTGCGCCGACGATGGCATCTACCGGGCAGGCCTGAATGCACTTGGTGCAACCGATGCACTCGGCTTCGCGGATGTAGGCGATTTGCGCCGGGGCCGAACCGCGACTGACGTCCAGCTCCAGCACCGGCACTTTCAGCAACTCAGCCAAGGCTGCGATGGTTTCGCTGCCGCCGGGCGGGCACTTGTTGATCGGCTCGCCGCTGGCGATGCCTTCTGCGTACGGCTTGCATCCGGGATGGCCACATTTGCCGCACTGGGTCTGCGGCAAGAGGGCGTCGATGCGTTGAATCAGACTCATGTTTTGATCAGTCCGCTGAAACCGAGAAAAGCCACTGCGATCAGTCCGGCGCCGATCAGGTCGATCGGCAGGCCGCGAAAGGGCAGGGGAACATCGTTATCGAGGGTGCGCTGGCGCAAGTCGCTGAACAGACTCAGCACCAGCCAGAACCCCAGCCCGGCGCCGAGGCTCAGGGCTGTGGCGTGGAAAAATCCGCGGTTTTCCTGGGCGTTGATCAGCGCCAGACCGAGCACGCCGGCATTGCCGAGCAGCAGCGGCCAGAGCCCTTCGAACGAAAACGTCGAAAACACTTTCGGCAGCAGCTTCAGCAGCGGTGTGATCAACAACACGCTCACGGGCAGAAACGCGAACAAACGCAGCGAAGTCAGCTCCAGCGGCGCCAGTAGCCAGTGGTAGAGCGCGTAGCCAAGCATTCCGACGATCAGCATCAGGCACGTCGTCGCAATGCCCAGCGCATGCACCTGACGGCGCTCGGAGCCCAGTAGCGGATCGACGCCCAGCGGCCAGTGCAACACGACGTTGTTGATCAGGGCAGCGCTGATAAGCGTAAGAAGCATCTCGGTCATGATCGTGCCGGAAGAAAGAAGCCTTGCTAACAAGGTTAGGCATTATCCGGCAAGGAAGGAGGGGGGGCCAGACATGAAAATCCCACAGTCGCGTCGGGCACGACTGTGGGATCGGTTTGCCGCAGGATCTTACTTGATGCGCTGACCTGGCTTGGCACCGCTGTCGGGGCTGAGCAGGTAGATTTCTTCACCGCCAGGACCGGCCGCCATCACCATGCCTTCGGAGATACCGAACTTCATTTTCCGTGGCTTGAGGTTGGCGATCATCATGGTCAGGCGACCATCGAGCTTGGACGGATCCGGGTAAGCGCTCTTGATCCCGGAGAACACGTTGCGTTGCTCGTCACCGATGTCGAGGGTCAGGCGCAGCAGCTTGTCGGCGCCTTCCACGGCTTCGGCCTTGACGATCAGCGCAACGCGCAGGTCGACGGCGGCAAACGCATCGAATTCGATCTCTGGCGACAGCGGATCCTTCGCCAGTTCGCCGTTGCCGGCAGGTGCAGCTTCGCCGGTGTCGGTCTGGCTGGCGGTCAGGTCTTCTTTCGAAGCGTCGGTCATGGCTTGCACTTTCACCGGGTCGATGCGGGTCATCAGCGGCTTGAACTCGTTCAACTGATGGTTACTGAGCAGGGTCGCGTGATCGTTCCAGGTCAGCGGTGCGACGTTGAGGAACGCCTCGGCATCGGCGGCCAGCAGTGGCAGCACCGGTTTGAGGAATATCACCAGTTGGCGGAACAGGTTGATGCCCAGCGCGCAGATCGCCTGGACTTCGTCGTGCTTGCCTTCCTGTTTGTTCAGCGACCAAGGCGCCTTGTCGGCGATCCAGGCGTTGGCGCGGTCGGCCAGGCCCATGATTTCGCGCATGGCACGGGCAAAGTCGCGAGCCTCGTAGGCTTCGGCGATGCTTGGCGCTGCGGCGAGGAAAGCTTCGGTCAGTTCTGGCGCGGCGTTACCGGCCACCAGCACGCCGGCGTTGCCTTTGTGGATGAAACCGGCGCAGCGGCTGGCGATGTTGACGACTTTGCCGACGAGGTCGGAGTTGACCTTCTGCACGAAGTCTTCGAGGTTCAGGTCGAGGTCGTCGACGCCACGTCCCAGTTTGGCCGCGTAGTAGTAACGCAGGTATTCCGGCGACAGGTGATCCAGGTAGGTCCGGGCCTTGATGAAGGTGCCGCGGGACTTGGACATTTTCTGACCGTTGACGGTCAGGTAGCCGTGCACGTTGATGCCGGTCGGTTTACGGAAACCGGCGCCTTCGAGCATCGCTGGCCAGAAGAGGGCGTGGAAGTTGACGATGTCCTTGCCGATGAAGTGGTACAGCTCGGCAGTGGAATCCTTGCCCCAGAACGCATCGAAATCCAGCTCCGGCGTGCGGTTGCACAGGTTCTTGAAGCTGGCCATGTAACCGATTGGCGCGTCCAGCCAGACGTAGAAGTACTTGCCCGGCTCGCCTGGGATTTCGAAACCGAAGTACGGCGCATCGCGGGAGATGTCCCACTGTTGCAGGCCGGCATCCAGCCATTCGGCGATCTTGTTCGCGACGGCGTCTTGCAGCGTGCCGCTGCGGGTCCAGGTTTGCAGCATTTCCTGGAAGTCCGGCAGTTTGAAGAAGAAGTGCTGGGAATCCTTGAGCACCGGGGTGGCGCCAGAGATGGCCGACTTGGGATCCTTCAAGTCAGTCGGTGCGTAGGTCGCGCCGCATTTCTCGCAGTTGTCGCCGTACTGGTCTTCGGTGCCGCATTTCGGGCAGGTGCCCTTGATGAAGCGGTCGGCCAGGAACATTTTCTTTTCCGGGTCGAAATACTGTGTGATCGAGCGCGTGGCGATGTGCCCGGCGTCGCGCAGCTTCAGGTAGATCTGGCTCGACAGCTCACGGTTTTCTTCGGCGTGAGTGGAGTGGAAGTTGTCGAAGTCCACCAGGAACTCGGCAAAGTCGGCGCTGTGTTCAGCCTGGACGTTGGCGATCAGTTGTTCCGGGGTGATGCCTTCCTTTTCCGCGCGCAGCATGATCGCCGAACCGTGGGCGTCGTCGGCGCAGACATAAATGCATTGGTTGCCGCGGTGCTTCTGGAAGCGCACCCACATATCGGTCTGGATGTATTCCAGCATGTGGCCAAGATGGATCGAACCATTGGCATAGGGCAGGGCGCTGGTGACGAGGATCTTGCGTGGCTCGGACATGGGGCTCGGCTACTTGATGAAACGGAGGTCGGCCACTATAAAGCGCCGGCGCATATTTTTCACCCCGTGCGCCTGTTTCATTGGATGACTGACGTGGATTCATGCGATGCGCCGCGTTCCTGTAGGAGCCCGGCTTGCCGGCGATGGCGTCCTCAAGTCAGCTATCGCCGGCAAGCCGGCTCCTACAGATCTTTTCGGCATGCCGCCAAACGATCAGAACAGGTACGATACCCGCCTGATTTTCCAGTCTTGCTATCGGAGTTGCCCATGAGCGCCGTCAATCGCGCAGCGGTGGAAGCCGTCCTTCGCCAATACACCGACCCTTACCTGAACCAGGACCCGGTCAGCGCCGGGTGCGTGCGCAACATCGACATCCAGGGTGATCGCGTCAGCGTCCAGCTGGAGTTGGGTTACGCCGCCGGCCTGTTCAAAAGTGGCTGGGCGCAGATGCTGCAGATGGCCATCGAAGGCCTCGACGGCGTCACCAGCGCCCGCGTTGATATCACCAGTGTGATCGCTGCACACAAGGCTCAGGCACAGATTCCGGGCCTGGCCAACGTCAAGAACGTCGTGGCCGTGGCGTCCGGCAAGGGCGGCGTGGGCAAGTCCACCACCGCCGCCAACCTCGCGTTGGCCCTCGCTCGCGAAGGCGCCAAGGTGGGGATTCTGGATGCGGACATTTACGGTCCGAGCCAAGGCATCATGTTCGGCATTCCCGAAGGCACCCGACCAAAGGTCAAGGATCAGAAGTGGTTCGTGCCGATTGAGTCCCATGGCGTCGAAGTGATGTCCATGGCGTTTTTGACCGACGACAACACGCCGATGGTCTGGCGCGGGCCGATGGTCTCTGGCGCACTGTTGCAACTGGTGACACAAACCGCATGGGGCGATCTGGATTACCTGGTCATCGACATGCCGCCTGGCACCGGCGACATCCAGCTGACCCTGGCGCAGAAAGTCCCGGTGGCTGGCGCTGTCATCGTTACCACCCCGCAAGACCTGGCGTTGCTGGACGCGCGCAAGGGCGTGGAGATGTTCCGCAAGGTCAACATCCCGGTGCTGGGCGTGGTGGAAAACATGGCGGTGCACATCTGCTCGAACTGCGGGCATGCCGAGCATCTGTTCGGCGAGGGTGGTGGGGTGAAGCTGGCCAATCAGTACGGCGTCGAACTGTTGGCGTCGTTGCCGCTGGCGATGGCCATTCGTGAACAGGCCGATGGCGGCAAGCCAACGGTCATTGCCGAGCCGGACAGCCCGATCGCGCTGGTGTATCAGGAACTCGCCCGCCACGTCGGCGCGCGGATCGTGTTGCAGGAAGCGGCGACCCCGGCGATGCCGAACATCACCATCAGCGACGATTAAACGCGATCCAATTGTGGGAGCGAGCCTGCTCGCGATAGCGGATTAACATTCAACGGATGCGTTGACTGGCACACCGTTATCGCGAGCAGGCTCGCTCCCACATTGGTTTTGCGGTGTTGGTTAGATGCGCAACCCGCCATCCATTTCCAGGATCCGGCCGGTGTAGTAGTCGTTCTCGAAAATGTACGCCGCCGAATGGGCGATCTCTTCCGGCTTGCCCATGCGCTTGAGCGGAATCCCGGACGTCATTTTCTCCAGCGCTTCAGGCTTCATGCCCAGCGTCATCTCGGTCTCGATAAAGCCCGGTGCAATGCCCGCAACGCGGATGCCGTAACGCGCCAATTCCTTTGCCCAAGTGACGGTCGCCGCAGCAACCCCGGCCTTGGCCGCCGAGTAGTTGGTCTGGCCGACGTTGCCGGCGCGGGAGATCGACGAGATGTTGATGATCGCGCCGATATTCTTCAGCTCGACCATTTTCGCCGCGACTTCGCGGGTGCACAGGAACACGCCGGTCAGGTTGACGTCGATGACCGCCTGCCATTGGGCCAGGCTCATCTTGGTCATCTCGCCGTCCTTGACCTTCAACAGCAGCCCGTCACGCAGGATCCCGGCGTTGTTGATCAAGCCATGGATCGCGCCGAAATCTTCGGCCACCTGGGCGACCATGTGCGTCACTTGCTCTTCATTGGCCACGTTGCACAGGTAGGCGCGGGCCTCGACGCCCTTGGCCTTGCACGCGGCAACGGCGTCATCGAGCTTTTCCTGGTTCAGGTCAACCAGCGCAAGCTTCGCGCCTTTGCCGGCTAAATACTCGGCCATCGAACGGCCTAAACCCTGGCAACCGCCAGTGATAATGATTACTTTGTCAGTGAGTTGCATTCGCGTGCCCCAGTTGCAGGTTGGAGTGGTCTTCCTTCTAGAGAGCCTCTCGATCTGCACCTGATGTGGCCTGGTTGCACATGAGAACTGCCCCGATGGCGGACTGGAACTTTTTGCAGTCGCCTGTCCGTTTTTTCGACGGATTCTATATAAGGAGTCATAAATTGAGCGTTGAAGCGGCCAAGAATGCCCGAGAATTGCTTCTCAAGGAATACCGCGGAGTGCTGTCGACGCACTCCAAGGCGATGCCCGGTTTCCCGTTTGGCTCCGTGGTTCCTTACTGTCTGGACGAGCAGGGCCGGCCGCTGATCCTGATCAGCCGCATCGCCCAGCACACCCACAACCTGCAGAAAGACCCGAAGTGTTCGCTGTTCGTCGGTGAGCGCGGGGCCGAGGACGTGCAAGCGGTCGGCCGCCTGACGTACCTCGCCGAAGCAGAAAAACTCGAGGACGCGGCTGCGATTGAAGCGGCCGCCGAGCGCTACTACCGTTACTTCCCGGATTCGCAGAATTACCACAGGGCCCACGATTTCGATTTCTGGGTGCTCAAACCCGTGCGTCACCGTTACATCGGCGGCTTCGGCGCGATTCATTGGGTTGATCAACTGACGTTGGCCAATCCGTTCGCCGGCAAGGCCGAGGTGAGCATGGTCGAGCACATGAACGCCGATCACGCCAAAGCCATCGCCCACTACGTCGAACTGGCGGGGCTGCCGAAAACCGAGCCGGCGCAACTGGCCGGGATCGACACTGAAGGCATGCACCTGCGCATTGGTCAGGCGCTGTACTGGCTACCGTTTCAAGCCCCGTGTAATACGCCGACACAAGTTCGGGAGGCCTTGGTTTTCCTGGCTCACGCCGAACATTGGCCGAAAAATGAAGTGGCCGGCGCTTGAATTCACGAAAGGGCGACGTCATCTAGGGAAGACTGGCAAGGCATTCTTGCGTTGAGGAACCATTTGATGCGCCCTTTTTTATTGCTCTTTGTACTGTTTCCGGTGTTGGAGCTGTTCGTATTCGTCAAGGTCAGCGGTGCGATCGGGTTTTTCCCGGCGCTGCTGCTGGTCATTCTCGGCTCGATGCTCGGCGTGTTCGTGCTGCGCATCGCCGGCCTGGCAACTGCGCTGCGTGCGCGTGAAAGTCTGAACCGCGGCGAACTGCCAGCCCAGACCATGCTCGAAGGCCTGATGCTGGCCCTGGCCGGTGGTCTGTTGATTCTGCCGGGCTTCGTCACCGACGTGCTGGGCCTGATCATGCTGCTGCCGATCTCGCGTCGACTGCTGGCCAATAAAATGCGCCAGCGCGCCGAAGAGGCGGCGATCCGTCAGCGTGCGTTCGCCGATGATCTTCAGCCGCGTGGCGGTCCTGCCCCGCGCGAGCCGTTGGGCCGAGAGCCGAACGTGATCGAAGGTGAGTTCGAACACCGCGATTCCAAGTAAATCGTTTCACCTGCACGGCACCTTCGGGTGCCGTGTTCATTTTCGGGGCATCAACGTAAAAAATTTCGATCCCCGCCCTTGTAATAAGCTTATGCGCCCTTATGTAACGGTCACCGCAAGGTTTCTGGCAATCACGCCAGACAGACTTCCGCGGTTCGCTTGACGAACCGCACCCGGCACCGCCGGATTTGTTAAACCCGCCGGGACTACACCGGCCGATGAAAACCACAATTAGGAGAGATCGACAATGAAGCTTCGTCCTCTGCATGACCGCGTCGTCATCCGTCGCAGCGAAGAAGAAAAGAAAACCGCTGGCGGTATCGTCCTGCCAGGTTCGGCTGCTGAAAAAGCCAACAGCGGCGAAGTGCTCGCTGTAGGTACCGGCCGCGTGCTGGACAACGGTGAAGTGCGTGCGCTGGCCGTGAAAGTGGGTGACAAGGTTGTGTTCGGCCCGTACTCCGGCAGCAACACCGTGAAAGTCGACGGCGAAGACCTGTTGGTAATGGCTGAGAACGAGATTCTCGCTGTTATCGAAGGCTGATTCCCCGCTCATTTTCCCGCTACTACAAAGTATTTAAGGAATATCGATCATGGCTGCTAAAGAAGTTAAATTCGGCGACTCCGCCCGCAAGAAAATGCTCGCCGGTGTAAACGTCCTGGCTGACGCAGTAAAAGCGACCCTGGGCCCTAAAGGCCGTAACGTGATCATCGAGAAGAGCTTCGGCGCTCCGACCATCACCAAGGACGGCGTGTCCGTTGCCAAAGAAATCGAGCTGAAAGATCGCTTCGAAAACATGGGCGCGCAGCTGGTCAAAGACGTTGCCTCCCGTGCCAACGATGACGCAGGCGACGGCACCACCACCGCTACCGTTCTGGCTCAATCGATCGTCAACGAAGGCCTGAAAGCCGTCGCTGCCGGCATGAACCCGATGGACCTCAAGCGCGGTATCGACAAAGCGACGATCGCTATCGTCAAAGAGCTGAAAGCCCTGTCCAAGCCATGCGCTGACACCAAGGCAATCGCTCAGGTCGGCACCATCTCGGCCAACTCCGACAACTCCATCGGCGACATCATTGCCGAAGCCATGGAAAAAGTCGGTAAAGAAGGCGTGATCACCGTTGAAGAAGGCTCGGGCCTGGAAAACGAACTGTCGGTTGTTGAAGGCATGCAGTTCGACCGTGGCTACCTGTCCCCGTACTTCGTCAACAAGCCAGAGACCATGACTGCCGAGCTGGACGGTCCGCTGATCCTGCTGGTCGACAAAAAGATCTCGAACATCCGCGAAATGCTGCCAGTACTGGAAGCCGTTGCCAAAGCCGGCCGTCCACTGCTGATCGTGGCCGAAGACGTTGAAGGCGAAGCCCTGGCGACTCTGGTTGTGAACAACATGCGTGGCATCGTCAAAGTCGCAGCCGTCAAGGCTCCAGGCTTCGGCGACCGTCGCAAGGCCATGCTGCAGGACATCGCTGTTCTGACTGGCGGTACCGTTATCTCCGAAGAGATCGGTCTGAGCCTGGAAAGCACTACCCTGGAACACTTGGGTAATGCCAAGCGCGTGATCCTGTCCAAAGAAAACACCACCGTGATCGACGGTGCCGGCGTTGAGGCTGACATCCAGGCTCGCGTTCTGCAGATCCGTCAGCAAGTGGCCGACACTTCGTCCGACTACGACCGTGAAAAACTGCAAGAGCGTCTGGCCAAGCTGTCCGGCGGCGTTGCAGTGATCAAGGTTGGCGCTGGTTCCGAAGTTGAAATGAAAGAGAAGAAAGCCCGCGTTGAAGACGCCCTGCACGCTACCCGTGCAGCCGTTGAAGAAGGCGTGGTACCTGGCGGCGGCGTGGCACTGGTTCGCGCTCTGCAGGCTATCTCCGAGCTGAAAGGCGACAACGATGACCAGAACGTTGGCATCCAGTTGCTGCGTCGCGCTGTAGAAGCTCCACTGCGCCAGATCGTTGCCAACTCCGGCGACGAGCCAAGCGTAGTTGTGGACAAGGTCAAGCAGGGTTCGGGTAACTACGGTTACAACGCTGCCACCGGCGAATACGGCGACATGATCGAAATGGGTATCCTGGACCCGGCCAAAGTGACTCGTTCGGCTCTGCAAGCGGCTTCGTCGATTGCCAGCCTGATGATCACCACCGAAGCCATGATCGCCGAGATCAAGGAAGACGCACCAGCTGGCGGCGGCATGCCAGACATGGGCGGTATGGGCGGCATGGGCGGCATGATGTAAGCCAGCCTTACCCCGTACGAAAAAACCCCGCCTGCGAAAGCAGGCGGGGTTTTTTATTGCGTGCCAGAAAGTTGTGTTGCTTTTGAGGACCCCTTCGCGGGCAAGCCTCGCTCCTACAGGTTCTGCGCGATCCTTGTAGGAGCGAGGCTTGCCCGCGAAGGCGTCAGATCAGGCGCTGATCGGTTCTGCCTTGGTTGCTTGTTCAACTTTCACCGCAGGTCGATAAAGGATGTAGTAATACGACCCCAGACAAATCAGCCAGCAGAAAATCGCTGTCCACACGTTGTGCGAGAAAAAATGCGCACCCTGCAGCATCCGGCCGATGGAAAACACCGTGCCCAGCGCGAACGCGAACACCAGCGCCTTGCGCGCCAGACGCGGACGTCGGTCGCGCAGCACAAAAAACAGCGCAAACAACGTGAAACCGGTGGCGGCATGACCCCCCGGCCAGCAACGGCCGGGTTTTTCGGTAGGTGGGCGCGGGCTGAGCAGTTCACTGTAGGTTTCATGACCGCCGAATTGCTCCAGGCTCCATGGGCATTGAACCGCGGTCACCGCTTTGACGGGCGTGACAAAAGAGGTCGCCAGGCCAAGGGACAGCACCAGGCAGCCCAGTTCCCGTTTGAACGGTTTGAGCCGGTCGATGAAAAAGGCGCCGATGAAGCCGAAGATGGCCAACACTGAAAACGCGATGACCACCTGTTTGGCGCGGTCATGCAGGATGTTTTCGAGGAAGTAACTGTGCCGTCCGATGAAATCCCTCGCAGCCGGGTCGTAGAACATCCTCGCCAGGTCCATGTCCACGGACGTCAGTTCGAGCAGCACCAGAATGATCGCCGCAACGGCGGGCACACCCAGGCACACCCAGAAGTTCAGAGGGCGAGAGGCGGGGCGGGCAGTGGTCGAAACCATGGCAGTTCCTTGGTCGGTTAAATGTTCTTGAGAGCGCAGCCGCGCGGAGTTTGGGCCTGTTTCTGTCGCTGCCGTGTGAACCGATAGTGAAAAAATCGTCAACGTCACACCGGGTTTATCAATGGGTTTGGCCACTGCACACAGTTCTGGCTCTGCGCCACGCCAGGCCTTAAGCTGCGCGGGCCAAGACGGCCGTTACTGTGTACGGAGGAGGTGCCCATGCGAATTCTATTGGTTGAAGACAACCGCGATATCCTGGCCAATCTGGCCGATTACCTGGGGCTCAAAGGCTACACCGTGGATTGCGCGCAGGACGGTTTGTCTGGCCTGCACCTGGCAGCCACCGAGCACTACGACTTGATCGTGCTCGACATCATGTTGCCCGGCATCGACGGCTATACGTTGTGCAAACGCCTGCGCGAAGACGCTCGCCGTGACACCCCGGTGATCATGCTGACCGCTCGCGATCAACTGGACGACCGGCTGCAAGGCTTCAAGTCCGGGGCGGATGATTACCTGATCAAACCTTTCGCCCTGTCTGAACTGGCTGCGCGGATCGAAGCGGTGATGCGCCGGGCGCAGGGCGGCGGTCGTCGTACCCTGCAGGTCGGCGATCTCATCTACGACCTCGATACCCTGGAAGTCACCCGCGAAGGGCGCTTGCTGAAACTCAACCCGGTCGGCCTGAAACTGTTGGCCGTGCTGATGCAGAAAAGCCCGCACGTCTTGCGCCGGGAAATTCTCGAAGAGGCCCTGTGGGGCGATGACTGCCCGGACAGCGACAGCCTGCGCAGCCACGTCCACCAATTGCGTCAGGTGATCGACAAGCCGTTCGCCAAGCCGTTGCTGCAAACCGTACACGGTGTGGGTTATCGCTTGGCCGAGGGCCGTGATGGAGTTTAAACAGAGCCTTGCTCAACGGATCATCATCGCCTTTGCGCTGATGAGCGCATTGGTGGCAGGCGCCTTCGCCATGGGCATTGTGGCAACCGTGCACCTGGTGGAAGAAAAACTGATTTCTGCAGGTCTGGGTGGCGATCTGCAACGTCTGTTGTTGATGGACAGTGTCTCGGACTGGAGCCATCGCCCCGAACCAGACCAGCTGTTCTACTTCAGCGGCGGGCCGGGCGATTTCGACTTGCCCAAGGATTTGCGTCATCTGGAGCCGGGTTTTCACGAGGTGTTCCGGGAGCAGCTGTCGTATCACGCGATGGTCGAAGTCGTCGACGGCCGGCATTATGTGCTGCTGCAAGACCAGAGTGATTTCGAAGAGCGTGAGCGGGTGCTGTTCGCGGTGGTGCTGGTGGGCTTCGTCTTGAGCCTGGCGTTGGCGGTGTTCCTCGGCTGGGTCCTCGCGCGCAAAGTGATGGCGCCGGTGGTGCGCCTCGCTCGGCAGGTGCGTCACCGCGATCAGCTCCTGGGGCTGGCGCCCCCGTTGGCACCGGACTACGCCGCTGATGAAGTGGGCGAGCTGGCGGTCGCCTTCGACGCCACCCTCGGGCGCTTGCGGCAGGCATTGACCCGGGAGCGATTGTTCACCAGCGACGTCAGCCACGAATTGCGCACGCCGTTGATGGTGCTGGCCAGTTCCTGTGAGCTGTTGCTGGAAAACCCCGGCATCGACCAGCGGGGTCGGGCTCAGGTTGAACGAATCGCCCGCGCCTGCGAAGAGATGCGTGAGCTGGTGCAAACCTTCCTGATGCTGGCCCGCGCCCAACATGAAGACGCCAGCATGGCGCCGCAGCAGTCCTTGAGCCAGGTCGCCGGCGGGCTGCTCAATTTATGGCGAGAACCGATCGAGGCAAAAGGGCTGTCGCTGATATTTGAACCGGGCAATCCGGCCAGCACCTGCTACAACGCAACCCTGTTGCACGCAGTCATGGGGAACCTGCTGCGTAACGCGCTGCATTACACCGAACGGGGCTTCATCCGCTTGACGCTGACGACCGCCGGTTTCACGGTCGAGGACAGTGGTGTGGGCATTCCCGAGGAAAAACGCGAGGCGATGTTCGAGCCGTTCGTGCGTGGCAACGAGAAGCGCGGTGAAGGACTGGGGCTGGGCCTGTCGCTGGTGCAGCGGATCTGCGAGAACCAGGGGTGGAATGTCAGCCTGACGAACATGGAGCCCAATGGCTGTCGTTTTCAGGTGACGTTGAGTCAGCGCGATAGTTGATTTCGTTGGTGGCCCTCGGCCACTGCCATCAACCTGTAAAACCTCGAAATAAGTCGGGGTTTTACACCACGATTTTTTCACGAAGGCATGACCTGGCGCTGACACACCATTCCTTAGGGTAGTGGTCATCAGAAACGCAGGAGCCCTTCGTGATGGCTGGCCCGATCAAACTTGATTTTTCCGAAAAATACGACGATCAACACGCTCAGAAATACCTGCGCAAACATCAGGACGGACTCGGTCGCCGACTGTCCCATTGGCGTGACGAGCAACTGGCGCGCAAGGCTTTGACATTGGCCGGTGAACCTGGCCTGGTTCTCGATTTACCCTGCGGTGCCGGGCGCTTCTGGCCACTACTGGCGGAAAAAGCCAATCGGGTGATTATCGGTGCGGACAACTCCGAGTCCATGCTGAAAATCGCTTTGAAGGCGCAACCGGCCGATGTGGTGAAACGGGTACAACCCTTGCACACATCTGCGTTCGACATTGCCTTGCCTGATAACGCCGTCGACAGCATTTTTTGTATGCGTTTGCTGCACCACATCGGTGAAGCCGAGCATCGACTGGCCATTTTGCGTGAGTTCGAACGCGTCACGCGTGACAGCGTGATTATTTCGTTGTGGGTGGACGGCAATTTCAAAGCCTGGAAACGCAGGCGGCTTGAAAAAACACGTGGGCATCTCGGTTACCAAAACCGATTTGTGTTACCGGCGGCTACGGTCGAAAAGGAGTTCGAGCAGGCGGGTTTTCGAGTCCAGGAACAACTGGACTTTTTACCGCTCTATGCCATGTGGCGGGTTTATGTATTACGCAAGAGGTAACTCAATGGCAGTGCAGTGTGCAGCAGAAACGGACGTCGCTTCCCAAGACCGCTTTGACTATTTCTGGAATCAGCGCGGTGAGTGGGTTGAAGAACCCAACGTCCGTCGCGGCGGCGAAAGTGGCGTGCAGCGTATCAAGAGCAGCAAGGGACAACTGCTTTACGTCAAACGTCAGACCGGACATATCTATCGGAGTTGGCTGCATCCTTTCGGTCGGCCGACGGTGTTGCGTGAGCGAGATGCGCTCATGGGCATGCGCCTGATCGACGTGCGCGTTCCGGAAATCGTTTTCTGCGGTGCGCAGCATGACCCGGTTCACAAGTGGCGCGCATTGCTGGTGACCAAGGCACTGGACGGTTTCGAAGAAATCGAACACTGGTATGCAGGTGGTGGTCGCGAACGTCATGGCGAGGCGGTGCATGATCGGGTCCTGAAAGATCTGGCCGAGAATCTGGCTCGCATGCACAAGGGCCGCTGGCAGCACGGCTGCCTCTATATGAAGCACGTATTCGTACGCGTCACTGGTGAGGGCGAGGCCGCCAACGTCGAGATTGCCATGCTCGATCTGGAGAAGAGCCGGAAGCGTTTGACCGCCCGTCGCGCCGCTACCCATGACATGCGGCAACTGCGCCGCCACTCGTCGTTCAGCGACACGGACTGGAAAAATCTCGTCTACCTTTATGAGACGGCGTTTGGCAGCGCTATCAAAGGTTTATAGCAATGAAACTCGAAATTGCTAGAGGTTTGTTCCTGATAGGAGCCTTGGCAGTTGCTTCACTGGCGGTGGCGGCTTGGGAGCAGCCCCGCACGCAGGTCCTCAGTTCAGTGAGCGGGGACGTGCGTTGTCCGATGCCACGGGTTGCGAAGGCGACCGTTGCAACCCAACCCGATCATGATTTATTACTGTTCATGTTCGGACTTTCTCAAGGACTGAGGCCGCAGAGTTGACCAGATTGAAGCCCAAATAAAAGGCCTCGCAAATGCGAGGCCTTTTTTATGCCCGTTATTGTAGGAGCGAGGCTTGCCCGCGAAGGCGTCGTGCCTGACACACCGCTTTCGCGGGCAAGCCTCGCTC
>NZ_JAGYFZ010000036.1:0-52720 GCF_019946675.1 Pseudomonas sp. BF-B-15 | reverse complement strand
GGCGATAGCGGTGGGTCAGACACCGATTGATTGACTGGAAGACCGCTATCGCCAGCAAGCCGGCTCCTACAGGGTTTGTGTTTGCACCATGGAATAGGGCCGCTTGCCCGGTCAGGGCGAGCGGCGGTCAAACATTATTTCTTGGCTTTTTCTTCAATCCGCCGATCCACATCCGCGCGGATCTGATCGATGCTGAAGCTCGCCGGTTTCTGGCTAGGCGGATACTCGACGAAGGTTTCCAGGAATCTCGCGGCCTGGGTGGACGCTAGCGATACGAGGTACGCATTCTTGGCCGTCCAGTCGTAATACTGGTCGGAAACCACGTCGGCACGTTCATACGGATCCATGCGCAGGTTGAAGATTTTCGGTACGCGCAGGCAGACGAACGGTTCAGCCCAGACTTCGAAACCACCCGGTTTGCGTTGTTCGCAGAACACCGCTTTCCAGTTGCCGGAGCGCATGGACACGAGCACGCCGTCATCGTTGAAGTAGAAGAACTGCGTGCGCTCACTCTTAGGCGATTGGCCGGTCAGGTACGGTAGTTGGTTGTACCCGTCCAGGTGCACCTTGAAACTGGTGCCGCCTGAAGCCGGCGCCCAGCCCTTGAGCAGCTTGTCCTTGACCCCGTCGTCACCGGCAGCCGCCAGCAGGGTCGGGAACCAGTCGAGGCCCGAGAACAGTTCGTTGGAAACCTCGCCCGGTTTGATCTTGCCCGGCCAACGCACCATGGCCGGAACGCGGTAGGCACCTTCCCAGTTGGAGTTCTTCTCGTTACGGAACGGCGTGGTCGCCGCGTCCGGCCAGGACCATTGATTCGGGCCGTTGTCGGTGGTGTAGACCACGATGGTGTTGTCGGTGATTTTCAGGTCATCGAGGGTCTTGAGCAGTTTGCCGACATCGCCGTCGTGCTCGAGCATGCCGTCGGCGTACTCGTTGCCTGGCATGCCGCTCTGGCCCGCCATCGATTCACGCACATGAGTGAAGGCGTGCATGCGCGTGGTGTTCATCCAGACGAAGAACGGCTTATCGGCCTTGGCCTGTTTCTCGATGAACGCTTGCGCAGCGGCGGTGGTTTCGTCGTCGATGGTTTCCATGCGCTTGGTCGTCAAGGCGCCGGTGTCCTCGATCTTGCCATCGGCAAAGCTGTGGATCACGCCGCGTGGAGAGTTGGCCTTGACCCACTCGGGGTCATCTTTGGGCCAATACGGTCGTTGCGGCTCTTCTTCGGCATTGAGGTGGTACAGGTTGCCGAAAAATTCGTCAAAGCCGTGGTTCGTTGGCAGGTATTCATCCCGGTCGCCCAAGTGATTTTTGCCGAACTGGCCTGTCGCGTAGCCTTGCGATTTGAGTGCCTGAGCGATGGTGATGTCGCGTTTCTGAATGCCGACCGGCGCACCTGGAACGCCGACTTTCGACAGGCCGGTACGCAACGGCGTCTGGCCGGTGATGAACGATGAGCGTCCGGCCGTGCAGCTGTTCTCCGCGTAATAGTCGGTGAACAGCATGCCTTCCTTGGCAATACGGTCGATGTTCGGAGTCTTGTACCCGACCACGCCCATGGAGTAGGCACTGATGTTGGTCTGGCCGATGTCATCGCCGAAGATCACCAGGATATTGGGTTTTTCGGCGGCCCCGGCAGTCGCCGAAATCGCCATCACCGAGGCCGCCACCAGGGCGAGTTTCGGTAGCCACTTGCGTATGCGAGTCATCTGACTTGCTCCTTTTGCGCTAGTGTCGCGTGGTGCGACAAACGTTTATTGCAGTCCTGCGTCACGCTTTTTATTGCACTTGCTCGGGAGTGGCGGCTGCCTCGAACGGATAGATCCGGCGCCATTCGGACGCCATGTCGACGATAGTCCAGCCACGGGTTTTTGCTTCGTCCAGGGCTTTGTCCAGGCGCCCGATATCGGACTTACGGTCATAGGCCCATTCGCGTTTGGCGTCGGTGTGGTGCACCAACCCCATGAATCGTTTGCCGGGGCCGGCGGCAGTCCACTGCAACATTTGCAGGTCGCCGTCGGAATTGCCGAACGCCAGGATTGGCCGCTTGCCGATCACCGCGTCGATGCTTTCCGGTTTGCCGGGGCCGTCGTCGTTGTGGGCCAGTTTGGGCGTGCGCACGATCGAGGCTTTACCGTCCTTGAACTGGAACGCCGTGACGAAGGTGGTGCCGATCACTTGCTCGGGCGGGATGCCGTAGACCTTCTCGGCGAAGGCGCGCATGAACCCGGTGTCGCCACCAGAGACGATGTAGGTCTTGAAGTCCTGGCCGCGCAGGTAGTCGAGCATTTCCAGCATCGGCTGGAAGATCATCTCGGTGTACGGCTTGCCGGTCTTCGGATGCCGGGCCTGGCTCAGCCAGGTCTTGGCGTAGTCGTCGAAAGCTTCGGTGGTCATGCCGGTGTGGGTCGCACCGAAGATCTTCATGATGCCGTCCATGCCGGCGGCGGCGAGTGCCTGGTGATCGTTTTCCAGGACGGCCTTGAAGGGCTGGGTGGTTTTCCATTCCGGGTGCTGCGGCGCGGTGCGCTTGACCTCTTCCAGGGCAAACAGCAGTTCGAAGTACATCGGCTGCTCGCTCCACAAGGTGCCGTCGTTGTCGAACACGGCGATGCGGTCAGCGGGCTTGACGAAGTCCCTGCTGGATTGGTCGGTGACCGTCTGGACGAACTCGATGATGTGCTTTTTCGCCGGGCCGTCATTCCACGACGGCAATGGCTCGTTGGCGTGCGCCAGCAGCGGCAGGATCAGCGTGAAGAGCAGCGTCAGCCCGAAACGATGGTGGCTTGATGTCGCGTTCGTCATGGGAATTCCTTCTCGTGGACGGGGTTGAGCGGCCGCAGTGCGGGAACGGTCCGGACGTTGCTGCCTCGCGCCTGACTATGCAGCGTAGACAAGGATTGCCCGAGTTGGCGCAGCGCCTGATCTTCGGTCGATTGACGGCTGTAACAGGCGCGTAACAGGTCCTGCAGGCGCGGGCCGAGGACGCTCAATTTCAGGCCTCCGCGGCTGCGTTTGAGCCACAGGTACAGGGCGCTGAGTTGCGCCGGTGTGGCGTTGATTTGCCGTGGAATCTGCCGCCAGGCGTAGTCGGCGGATTGCAGCCACGCGGCGTATCGGGCACGGCGTCGGTCGCGCACGGACAGGTAAACGCGATGCATGAAAGGCCTTGCGAACCAGCCCAGTAGCAGCACTGCCGGCAGCAGCAAGACAACCAGCCAGTGCCTGGAAAAACGCACGCGACTGTGCTCGCCCATTTGTTTCAGGTCTTCGGCAATCGAGAACACTGGCGTGTAAGCGCTGTTGGCGATGGCCTCGAAGCTCACTGCCGGCACTTGCGCGGTGCGGGTTTGCTGGCTGCTGGCGTCCCACCATTTCAGCTCGATCGCGGGCAGGCTGTGATGGCCTTCGCTGTCGATACGGTAAGTCACGGTGTCGATGCGTTGGCCGCCGGTGAAGTTGCCCCGGCCGTCGTCCAGGCTGCTGATTTGCGGGTTCTTCGGGTAACGGCTCAGGCCGCTGACGTCGCCCAGTGACGGCGCGGGCAGCGACATGGCCATGGCGTTGTCGGCCTGCAAGGTCAGTTGCCGGGTCAGGCTGTCCCCGACCTTCAAGGGCGTTGCCGAGTCGATGACTTTTTGCGTGAAACGCAGCCGTTGCGCCACCAACACCGGTTCGCCGGATTTGAATCCAGGTGGTTGCTTGGCGGTGAAATGCAGCGGCTGGCTTTGCGCACTCAACGGGGCGCTGGCCTGGCCCGGCGTGGCCTGCACAGTCAGCGCCGGAATATCGAAACCCCGGGCCTGATTCGGGCTGATCCGGTAGCTGTAGCGCATGCCGTTGAACGCCTTGCCGTCCAGCGTCTGGTTGATGTGCTCGGCGTGGCCGTCGGGCGGCAGCACCAGCGCGCCGGGCAGTTTCAGGTCGGGCAGGGCGGGGGCGTCGGTGAACCAACTGTCAGTGAGGACGTCGAGTTGCAGCTCCAGGAGGCCGCCGACCATGACCGGGTCAGCGGGTTGCAGGCGGGTCTGGATACGCAGTTCGGGTTCGGCGGCGAGGGCGGATGTGGTGATCAGGCAGCAGAGCAAGGCGCAGAGATTTGCGGTGAGTGAACTGACGCCATCGCGAGCAGGCTCGCTCCCACAGTTGATTGGATTGAAATCAAATTTTTGTGATCGCCACGAATCCTCTGTAGGAGCCGGCTTGCCGGCGATGGCCATCACTCGATTCATGGCTTGCCCCCCGCCTGATCCTGCAAGCTGAACTTCTGCTTGAGGAATTTCGCTGGCGATGTCGTCAGGTTCTGCAACCACAACGCGTCCGACGTCGCTTGCTCGGTCTCCACGGCTTTGCTTTGTCCCTTGCCCGGCGCCTTGTCCATCTTGATTTCGTCAGGTTTGACCTCGGGCGCGTTCTGTTCGGCGCTCTCGGTGTCTTTCTCCAGGGCGATGGCCAACGCCAGATTGGCCGTGGCCTCCGGGAACTGTGGTTGCAGCTTCAGCGCCTGGGTGTAGGCCGCGATGGCCTGATCAAACTTGAAACGGCGCACGTAAATATTGCCCAGGTAGAAATACGCCTGGGGTGTTTCCAGTCGCGCAAAACTCGCCAGCGCGAGGTCAAAATCCGCCGCGTGATAGGCCGCGATGCCTTTCCAGTACGGATCGACAAACAGGGCGGCAGCCTTCGGGAAATGCTCATGTTCGAAGGCCCAGCGACCTTGCTGGTCGGGGGTGAAAAATGCATCGGTCAAAGCGTTGGCCTGGGCATTGGTGGGCTGAAAACCGATACCCAGCGCCAGCAGCAAACCGGCCGTCCAGTTCAGGCTCCAGCCTTTGCGCACGCAGAAAAACGCGATCAGCAACAGCGGCCAGCACAGCCAGTATCCGGCGTCTTTCCAATGCAACTCACGCTGCTCGTCACTGGCCGCCTGGAAATGTTGACGGGCGTGCAGTTCGATCCAGTCCAGATCGTTGTCATTGAGCGTCAGGCTGCCCAGCGGCGCCGCCATGGCTGATGCCAACTGCTTCAGCGCGGCCTGGTCGAAACTGCCAAGGGCCGGGCGGCCGTTGCTGTCGGTGCGCGGCTGGCCATTGGCGTCACGAATGATCCCGCCATCCTCGCGCCCGACCGCGAGGATCAACACTTGCAGCGTGCTGTCGTTCAGTTGCTTGCCCAGGCCGCCGAGTTGCGAGGTGTCGGCGCCGTCGGTGATCAGCAACAACGTGCCCGGCGTTTTCTCCGCCGCCAACAGGCGTTTGGCCTCGTCGATAACCGCGCCGACATCCTTCCCCGGTTTGCCGATCAGGTCGCTGCTCAATGCCTGGATAAACGTATCGAGCAATGCTGGATCGTCGGTTGGCGGCAGCACCAGATGCGCGCTGCCGGCGTAGGCGATCAGCGCGTTGCGGGCACCGGCGCGGCGCTGGATCAGGTCGTGCAGTTTGTGTTTGACCGCTTCCAGGCGACTGGGCGGCATGTCGCTGGCGTCCATCGAGGGCGACAGGTCAATGGCAATGATCAGCGGCGCACGATTTTCCAGAAAGTCCGGCCGGTCCTGCTCCCAGGTCGGCCCGGCAGCGGCGAGGGCGCCCAACATCAACAGCGCACACACCAGATGCACCGGCCGCAAGCGCTGTTGGTCCTGCGGGGTCATCAGCAAGTGCGGCAGCAAGTGCTCGGCAATGTTGCTGCGCAAACGCCGCTGCACATCCCGGCTACGCCTCCAGAGCCACGGCAGCAAGGCACCCAACGGCACGAGCAAGAGCCACAGCGGACGGAGGAAGTGCAAGTCGCTGAGGTTGATCTCCATCTCAAGCCTCCTGCCGCTGACGCGCGAGGGTCAGGTGCGGACGCAGCAGGGCGCCGAGATGGTAGAGCGCGAGCAAACCGATAGCGGCGCCGAGCGGCCACCAGAACAGATCCCTTTTCGGTTGGTGGCTGAGGGTTTTCACCTGGTGCGGGGTCAGCGTGTCGAGGGTGCTGTAAACCTGATCCAGCGCCGTGCGGTCTTCGGCGCGGAAGAACTTGCCGCCCGTGGCGTCGGCAATCTGCTGCAAGCCTTGCAGGTTGACCTTGGCTTCGCCTTCGGCGCTCGGGTCGCCAATGCCGATGGTGTGAATCACCACACCTTTGGCGGCGGCCATCGACGCCGCATGATCCGGGGTGATGGCGCTGCTGGTGTCGTTGCCGTCGGTGAGCAGGATCAGGACTTTTTCCTGTTCATGGGCCTGATCCAGCAACTTCAGGCTCAGGCCAATCGCATCGCCAATGGCGGTGTTGGGTCCGGCCATGCCGATGCCGGTGTCGTCCAGCAACAGCGACAGGCTGGCGTGATCCAGTGTCAGTGGCGCCTGCGGATACGCGCCGCTGCCGAACACGACTAGGCCCAGGCGATCCTCTTTACGCTTGTCGATAAAAACGTGGACCACGTCCTTGACCGCCGCCAGACGATTGATCTTCTGCCCGTTGGCATCGGTGAAATCAGTGGTTTCCATTGACTGGGAGATGTCGATGGCCAGCATCAGATCGCGCACCGGTTGCTGGCGTTCGATGGGTTTTTCCACGAACACCGGGCGTGCGGCCGCGAGCAGCAACAGCGCCCAGACCAGCAGGTTCAGGAGCAATTGCCAGCGATTGTTGCGTGTGCCGGCGGCGCTTGGCGCCTGACCGACCGCGCGGCTCATGGCGCCAAAAAACGGCACCCGCACGGCGCTGCGGGCTTCGCGGTAATCGGGCAGGTAGCGGTAACCCAACCAGGGCAACGGCAGGAGCAGTAACAGCCAGGGGTAATCAAGCTGCCACATGGTGCGACTCCACCCAGTGTTTGCAGGTGTCGAACAGCTGCTGACGCTGATCATTGGGCAACGCCAGCAATGTTGCATCCGGCGCATAGGCCAGCAACGCCAATTGCCGGCTGAAATCCGCAGGCAACGGCTGCGCACTGTGCTGCGCCAGAAATGCCTGCCAACGCTCATTACCTAACGCCGCAGGACCTTGTAGTAGCGAGCGGTGCGGCGATCCGACTTGCCCGCGAAGAACGATTACACGGTTTGTCTGGGATACCGTGGGGCCTGGTTCGCGGGCAAGCCTCGCTCCTACGGGATCTGGCATCGACAGGGCTACGCGTTTGAGCAGTTCGGGGAGTTCGCGCAGGGCGCTGATTTGATCATCGCTGCTTTGCAGTTCAGCCAACCGCACCAATGCCTCGCGCCGATACCGATCCCGCCGCCACTGCCAATACCGCCGTGCACCCACCAGCAACACAGCAGCCATCAACACCGCCAACAACACCCACCAGCCCCACGTCTGCGGCGCATAACTGACGGGCGCCGGCAGGGCCATTTCCTTGAGTTGCTCAATGCTCGGCACGTTCGGGTTCATCGCCGCCCCCCGCCGAGTTTGCCCAGTTCCGCGCGCAGTTGTGCCTGCGCCTCGGTCGCCGTACTGAACATCATCAACGGCACCTGACTGCGTCGCAGCAGCGTGGCGACGTCCTTGAGCCGACCGCTGAGGAAATCCCCCAGCGGCTGATGAACACTGCGTTGTTCGACCGCCAGCTCGACTTGCAACTGACCTTGAGTAATCAGCAAACGGCCATTTTTCGGCAGGTTCAACGCCAGCGGGTCGTACACCTGCATGGCAATCACATCGTTGTGCGCCGCCAGTTGCCGCATCAGTTGCAAGGTGCGTTCGCCCGCACCGGCAAAGTCGCTGACGATGCAGATCAGGTGATCGTGACCGGCCACTGCCAGACACTGTTGCAGGACTTTATCGAGTTGATCCTCGCCCTCGGCGTCCGGGTTGGCCGCGCTCAATGCCTGATTCTGCTGGACGATGCGACTGCACAGCGCTTCGATCCGTTTGCGGCTGCGCAGCGGGGCAATCGCGTCGATCCGTGAGTCGTTGAATACCAACCCTCCAACCCGGTCGCCCGCGTTGAACACCATCCATGCAGCCAGTGCGCCGAGTTCGGCGGCAACCGCGGATTTGAAACTGCGTTGCGAGCCGAAAAACATCGACATGCGCTGGTCCACGAGGATCAACGCCGGGCGATCGCGCTCTTCGGTGAACGTGCGCACCACCGGTTTGCCGGTGCGCAGTGAGGCGCGCCAATCGAGGTGACGCAAGTCGTCCCCCGGTTGATAGCGGCGCAACTCATCGAAATTCAGACCGCGCCCCCGCAGCCGCGAAGCGTGGTTGCCGGCGAGGATGCTGCCTTGCGGCTGGCGTGCGAGGAAACTCAGGTCACGGGCCTTGAATTCCAGCGCCATCAATTGCGCCAGAGAGACATAGACCAGACCGTCGACACTTTTTATTTTCAACATCAGGCAGGAATCGCAACGTTATCGAGCAGGCGATCCAGCACCTGATCGGCCGTGACGCCATCGGCGACCGCGTCATAACTCAGCTGCAAACGATGACGCAGCACCGGATGCACCACGGCGCGCACGTTGTCCGGCGAGACAAAATCCTGCCCCTGCAACCAGGCATCGGCGCGGGCGCAACGGTCCAGGCCGATGCCGCCGCGCGGGCTGGCGCCGATGGCGATCCAGCGGCCCAGGTCCGCGTCGTAATCCGTCGGATGGCGGGTGGCGTTGATCAGGTCGATCAGGTAACGATCGATGGCCGGGGACACATGGATGGCGCTGACTTCCCGGCGTGCAGCGAAAATCACGTCCTGCGACAGCGCGAAACCCTGCACCGGCGCGGTCTTGGCGCCTGTCGCAAACTCCTCTTCACGCAGCAGTCGCAGTACTTGGCTCTCGTTTTCCGCGCTCGGGTAATCGAGCAGCACCTTCATCAGAAAACGGTCCATCTGCGCTTCCGGAAGCGGGTAAGTGCCTTCCTGTTCGATGGGGTTTTGGGTGGCGACCACAATGAACAACTCCGGCAGCCCATGGCTGTTGCCGGCCACGGTGATTTGCCGTTCTTCCATCGCTTCCAGCAGGGCTGCCTGGACCTTGGCCGGTGCGCGGTTGATTTCGTCGGCCAGAATCAGGTTGCCGAACAGTGGACCGGGCTGGAACCGGATCTCGTTCTTGCCTTCGATCTGGTGCAGCACTTCGGCACCGGTGATGTCCGACGGCAGGAGATCAGGGGTGAACTGGATGCGGCTCATCTTCGCGTCCAGATGCTTGGCCAGCGCTTTCACCGTGCGGGTCTTGGCCAGCCCGGGCAAGCTTTCCAGGAGCAAATGGCCGTTAGCGAGAAGACCCAGCAGAATCTGCCGGATCACTTGATCCTGGCCCAGCACCGCTTCGGCGATGCTGGCTTGCAGGGCATTGAGGTCGTTGAGTGCGGTCATTGAGGGGCCTTTATTCAAGTCGCCAAAGGCGTTGGCAGGTTGATCGATAAAACTGGCGATCCCTGTTCACTTCTAGAAGAACGCCAAAGTCAGGTTGACGCTGAATCCGTTGCCTTCAGGCCGGTTCTTGGTGTCGAACTCCGGGATCCAGCGAGCGTTGACGCTGGCCTGGGCGTCGGCGAATTTGCCGGCCCAGCCCACCGTCGGTCCGGCGCCCACCGAGCGTCCGCGAAAGCCGCTGTTGGCGCCTGACCCGGAGTCGTCGGTGAGCTGCTGGATGTAGCCCGCGGCCATGCCGGCGTTCCAGCCATTGCCGAAGCCGTGGGTCCATAGCGCATCGAGGGTGAAGAGGTTGCCGTTCTTGTAGTCCGTGGCGTCGTTTTCGGTGTAGAACTCAAGCCCGCCAGACAAGGTGAACTCGCCGCCTTTGCCGTCGAGGTGAGTGAAGGCCACGGTGGGCATGAAGGTGTAGGTGTTCTGCCCGGCGTTGGCCAGGCGATCATCGTTGTAAGCGCCGGTCGGCAGGTAGATCGGCAAGGACAACGAGAGGTGGTTGACCTCGTCGAAGTGGTAGCCGGCGGCGATGGGCGTCACCAGCAGGTCGGCGAACTGGGTGCCGGTATCTTCCGTTCCCAGCGTCCGGCCACGAGGCCCGGTGACGCTCGCGGTAATGTCGGTGTACTGCACCGGCACGCCAATCGCCGACGCGTAGTTCCAGCGACCCTTGCCGGTGTCCCAGACATGGGTGAAGTTGGCCATGGTGTAAGACACTTTCAGGTCCAGGCCGGCACTCAAGGCGCCAACGATAGGCACTTGCACGTTGCCCTTGAGCTCGCCGTCGTACCAGAAACTGCTCAACGACATCACCCAGCCGGGTTCCGGTGGCACGATCCCGGCATTGGAAAATACCTGCAAGCCGGTCATCGGCCGGCCGCCACCGCCTTCTGCCGCCAGTACCAACGGGCTGCTGCCGACCACGCAGAGGGCCAACAAAGGACGTACCACAAAAGACCTGACCATGGCTGGCTCCGCTTATTGATTTTGTGGGGTGACTGGCGTCAACGAGGGCATTTTCCACTCGCCGCTGGAGACTTCCGGTCTTGGCAGGTACAGGCGCAGGACACCGTAGAAAGGCCCGTTCGGCGCTGGCAGCCAATTACTTTGCAGGTCTTTGGGCGGGGCTTTGTGCTGCACATAGAGGGTCAGGCCGCCGTCGGCATCCAGCTTGAGATCCGGCAGCATTCGCGAGTTGATCAGGTAACGATTCAACGGGTTGGCGACCAGCAATTTGTTCTTGCCGTCGTACATCGTCAGCGACCAGAACGCCTCGGCCGGGGGCAGGGCGCCTTTGTCGAAATGCAGCGTGTAATCGTGTTTCGAGGCGTCGACCGGCTGGCCGTCCTTATCGACGAAATAGCCGATGTAATTCGCCTCCTCGGCAGAGTTGCCGAAGATCCCCATGTTGGCGCCGGCGTAGCGGTACAGGTAGTTACCGTTGAGGTGGTCACGGGTGCCGAACAAATCGCCGCTGCTGACCTGATGGCTGTCGACCTTGTCCTTTTTAAACTGTGCGAATTCGGCCTTGGCGTCGGCGATGCCGTCTTCCAGGGCTTTGCGCTGACTGGCAGGCAGCTCGTTGGGTTTGAACGGCTTGCCGGCTCCGATGCCGATTTTGGCGAAGCGCGCCAGCAAGTCTTTTTCCGCGTCCTGGGGCGGGGCAAACGACAGCATGAAATTCAGGTAGCCAAACAGTTCCGGGGTTTCGCTCATGGTCGGCGTGGGCTTGGGCCAGTCGACCTTCGGCGCGGCAGGCGGGGCCTTCTGTTTGACGTAGTGGCTCAGCGGCTCGATCTTGTAGCCCTTCTGGATGTTCTTGACCTTGCCCAGGTCTTTTTCGTCGAACAACTGCGTGCGATACAGCGCGTAGGCGATGTTGGTTTCACTGCGCAGCAGACGGTCGATTTCAACCGGTTGCTGACCTTGCCAGTTCGGCCCGGCGATCATGAAATGCCCGCCGGCGTTGCCCGTGCTGCGGGTGCCCAGATACGCAAAATTCTGCGTGTAGGCGTCGATCAGTTGCACCGAGTAGTAACGGTGTTCTTCGATGGGCGGCAGGGTCAGCACCACCGGCTCGGCACGCAGATCCATCCAGATAAACGAGTAGGGCGTGTCGGCGTTGGGCGTGACGAAGGCCGTGTCCTTGGCGGTGAAAGCCTGTGCGGTGTTGCCGATCTGATTGAGCGGTGCCTTGAAGTTCGGGCTCTTCTTGTCGACCGCCTGGGTGTAGAGGGTCTTGTACATTTCCACCACCGGGTAGCCGTACAAATAAGCTTCCTTGGCGATGGCCCGCGCTTCTTCCGGGCTGGCGGTGAATCCGGTCTTTTGGCTGACGCTGACGTCTTGAGCGCCAACGCCGCAACTGACAAACATGCTCATCAAGCTGTAACCGGCTGCGCGAATTGCACCGTGCATAAATAGGGTCCTTATTATTTGCCGAAGGTGACGTTGATCCCCGCGAACAGCGTGAACTGCGGCAAGCCATCGCCCTTGCGCTCGACGGTCCACTGCGGCTCGATGAAGGCGTTGAGAATATTGGACCCGGACTTCCAGACCTTGCCGGCACCCAGACCGAGGGGGATGTAATGGGTGTCGTTTTTCAGGTCGAAGGTCCAGATGGCAGTGGAGCGCAGGTACCAGCCTCTATCGAGGTTGTGAATGACAAACGGCTGCAGGGTTGCCGATTCGACATGCGGGCGGTCGCTGTCGCCGGCAAAAGAACTCTGGTATTGCACTAACGCACCGAGCAAGCCACGGGGCGATGAATCAATCGCAATGGCCGCCAGCCCCGCTTGCCACTTGCCGGTGCCGAGCTCGTCCCGATCGGCGTAGGGCGCGGTGATCATCGGGCCAATGCCCAACTGCACGCCTTCGGTCTTGAGCAGGAAGATATCAAACAGGTTCAGATCGCCTTCGCCGGTGCTGTAGCCACCGTGCGGATCGGGACGGGTGCTGATCGGTGCGGTGGCGCGCAGCAATTGCGGGACGCCGATGAAATCGTTGGGTGCAATCGGCAGCGTCCCGCGCACCAGCAAATCGTTGGTGTGGATATTCGAGTCGTAGTACTTCGGGGTGTAATAGTCCTGCAGGTTCATCCCCGGTGCGAGGTTCAACGGGTTGTTACTTTTGTTGGCCGTGTCAGCGTTGTCCGCCTGGGCACACACGGCGGACGTTATTGAAACCGCCAACAAAAGGGCGCTCGCTCCTGGAGTGTTCGACATGATTCCCCGGTTCCTTGGTGGCTCATTGGCCTACTCGGCACTTGGCGGCCGTTATGCGTAATCTCTTTCCTATCAAGCCTGTAGGACATGTCTGATGACGTTAGCAGTTGTCGGCGGGTAATCCAGTCGAAGGGCGCATTTGTCCGCCTGTGTAGTGGTTGTTGATGATGATCAAGCGCTTCAAACAAAACGTGGGATGGCATTCCGTATTCGAATAAAAAGCAGCCGGCATATTGCCGATCAGTCTTTGCGACCTGTGATTTGTGACAGTTTTCGGCGGCGTGTTTTTCGCTGATAGTTAAATGCCCAGTTTTCAATCACCGACGATTATCGAGAACACACCATGATGAACCAGCCCAATAAAAAATCAGCCCCCGATCGTTCCTGGGACGAGGCCACGATTCTTTTCAACGGCAAGCCGGTATTGCCGAACGAGACAATCGCCCTGCTTTATGGAGAGGACAATACTCTCGATATAGAAGCCACACCGGAAGTCGCCGAAGAGATTTATCTGGCGGTCGTGGATAATAATGAGGGCGTTAAACTCCTGGTGGAACCGGAATTGGAATCCTGGCACGAGCTGGTCGACAGAAAGTTAAGTTATAAAATCAGTCCGGAAGTTGGAAAGAGCGGTGCTCTTGTGCTCGTTCTAATGAGTCGGCAATTGAATATGCCATTGGAAATTTCATGTCAGGTCATGTCGCCCAAGCCAATTGAACAGTTAGTCATCCGGATTAATGGCTCAGAGCTCAAGTCTGGCGATATTGTTTATGCGGTGAGGGGTAGCAGTAATTTAATTGAGGTGGAACCTCTTCGCGGTAGCCCGTTAATAGGCCAGAACATTGAATTGTCTTCGGTTGCGGCGACACCGCCGAAACTGGTTCCAGTGTTCGAACCGCCAGAAGGATCTCAAACACTTAACCCCGTTGCTCGTTGGAGCCTGGATTGCGGTGACGATACAGATGGGGACTTGTCAATCAAATTGAGTCTGGAGAGTAACCCGCAAGAATTTATTCAGCTGCCAGTGGACGTGGGCTATCAAGACGGTGGTGTCATACTGACAACCATTATTCTGCAGACGGTTGGCAGTTCAAAAACACTGACGACTAGATCCATGAAAGGTGTTCAGTTGAAGAAGGGGGTTAAGGTTGAATGGCTTAGGGCAGACGGTAGTCGTCTGAAACTTGAATTCACCGGTGAAAATGCATCCAGCTCTATACAGTTTAAACAGGGGGAATTGGTCGGTGTGATTACAGCCCACACCTTTGTGCGCGGAAAACCTAGTTCTCCAAGAACCATTAATATCGTTTAACCCTGATAAGTATCAGGTTAAACGGGTGAACGTCGAGCTCCCGATCACGTCCGTTCAATGGCACAGGACCTGGACGTGATCGTGGCGCTATGGTGGGGGCTTAGCGCTTGTTCATCTGCTCTCGTTGCCGCTCCTCCTGCTCCCGCAGTTCCGGCGTGAACTCGGCCCCAAAATCCTCCGCCTCGAACACCTGGCGGATCTCGATCTCAGCTTCGGTACCCGGCATCGGGTTAGGGCAGCGCTTGACCCATTCGATCGCTTCCTCTTTCGACTTCACTTGCCACAGCCAGTAGCCGGCGATCAATTCCTTGGTCTCGATAAACGGGCCGTCGATCACCGTGCGCTTGTCGCCGGAAAAACGCACGCGCGCGCCTTTACTGCTCGGGTGCAGGCCTTCGCCGGCCAGCATGATCCCGGCCTTGATCAGCTCCTCGTTGTAATTGCCCATCGCGGTCAACAGTTCTTCGCTGGGCATGACGCCGGCCTCGGAGTCGGGGCTGGCTTTGACAATGATCATGAATCGCATGGGGTTGTCTCCAATGGATGTGAGTGATTCACAGCATGGTCGATTGGCCGACGTTTAAATCGACAGCACTTCCCAAAGTATCGCGCGTCATCGGAGCAACATGGCTCAAGCCCTTATTCCAAGACAACGGTATTTCTCGAACATTTATTGTGAATGGATCTTATCAACTGTCATTTCTGACAGTGCCCCCCGCTGCTTTATTTCTCGATAGTCGAGTGGCCAGTTTTTTGTCCACTCCCAACTATCGGAAACGTGTCATGACCTCGAATCTTAAAATCGGAGCTACCGAAACTTCTCCCGTTTATTTTTGTTACGGGGCTTCAGGCGAGCGCGGGCATACGCTCACCGCAGTCGGCGAAGCCAGCAGCCCGTGGGTCGGACACGGCGTCAGCGTAAATCCCGCGGCCGGGCAAACCCTTCCGTTCCAGACCGTCCCCGCGTCTGGCGATTACCAGAAGTTTTCGGAGCAGGGATGTGAGTGGAAGGTCAATTGTCCGAACGACGGCGAAGAGCTCGCCTTCGATTGCCGGATACATACTGAGTTCACCGCCGAGCCCTTCAGTATTCCGGTGAAGTTGGGGCATTACCTGCGTGAATTCCTGGGCAAACGTAATCCGATCGGTGCGCCACTGATAAATGAAGAAGTCACCGCCGAGGTCCAGGTAGTGTCTGCCTACACCCAAAAATTGCTGAAAGATGTCGATGTTGAGTGGTCCGTCGGTGGGCAACCCGCAGGCACCAAAAAAACCAACGACTTAGGCTGGAGCACGTTCAGTCACACCTTCACAGCGGACGGCGAACAGTCGATTACAGCCAAGGTGTTCAACCCCTATGACGACACCACGATCGAACACGGTTTTGCAATCAGGGTGTACGCCGATAGTCCCTGGAAACAAGCGGACCTTAAAGTCAACGGTCTACCCGTGGCGTGGCGTTCACCCGTGGTATTGCGCCGTGGGCACGCGAACGAAGTAACCGTGAAAGTCGAGCCGGCAATCGCAAAAACACTCAGGCTGGTGTTGATTAATGACGAAGGGCTGGAAATTGTTGCCGTGCCTGCGGGCACTGTATGGCAGCAACTGGATCCAGTGTCCAGATTGTTCAAATGGACCGTCACCTCGAACGAGCAGAAGAGTGGTCGAGTCAGGTTAGTCATCTATAGCCAGGAAGTGGCTCAGCCTTGGGAGCACGACGGACGGGTGCTTGCAGGCGATCTCGCTGATGAAGTGGAGGTCCGGATTGACGGCAAACCTGTCACGTTGGACAGCAACTTTTTCTTCCGCGGTCAGCCTGGTGTTATTACGTTGGTGCCCAAGGAGGGCAGTTCGGTAATAGAGGGCGTTGGGGTGACGCAGATCTGCGTGATCACCAGCGGTCTTGATGACGCAGATTTGGTGTCCAGCCCTGTATTTGGCGTTCCAACTCCAGATCATCGCTGGAGCGTAACCGGATACAGCAAGAGTGGTACTTTCCGGATATTATTTGCATGCCAAGGCATCCCTGAGCCGATTACGCTAGAACACAATGTATTGTTATCGAACGATCTGGCTGATGAGGTGACTATTGAATATCGCTCGTTTCCCATCAAACAGGGTCAGGTTTTTTTTAAATATACACCAAACACATTGAGGGCGGTCACCAAGCCTGACAGCCCACTACCATCGGACTATCCCATCAGTTTGTCTTGTGATTCGCCAACGATTGTTAATTGCAAACAATTTGGTCCGCATGGCTGGTTGCTAACGGGCGCGGGCACAAAAAAAAGCGGTGCGTTCGGGATGAGCTTCTCGGGTAAGGGAATGGCGGAGCCAATGAGCCTGCCTGAAAACTTCCTATTGTCTGACAAGATGGTCGAAGAAGTTGACGTTCTGATTGACGGTAATCCTGTAAGTGATCCACGAACCATTTTTGTCCACAACCGCCCCCGTATCGTGACGGCGACTCCCAAAAATGATACGCCCTTACTTGGTCGAAAAGTGACGCTCAAGAGACTGCGTTTTGATGGCGTTGGCGTAGGAGATTTAATAAGTGAGCCTGGATTTAACCTCGCGCAAACGCAGCCAGTATGGAAGGTGACTGGTAATACCGGCAGCGGGGGGTTCGCGTTGGTCTTGGAATTCGCTGGAGTTTCAATGCAGGTTGTTGTTCAGTGTGTTCTTGAATCAGGTTAACTAAAAGATGACGTTGTTTGTGTCGGAGGTGCTGCTTTTAGTGGAAAAACTTGAACTTAAGCACGCTTTGTAACCTCTCGCGATCAGCAGTCCTTCGTTGGGCATGAGGCCCGCCTCGGAATCGGGGCTGGTTTTGACAATCATCACGAATCGCATGGGGTTGTCTCCAATGGATGTGAGTGACTCACAGCATGGTCGATTGGCCGACGTTTAAATCGACAGCGCTTCCCAAAGATATTGCCTGTCATCGGAACAACGTGGTTCAAGCCGCTTATTCCAAGACAACTGTCTTTCTCGGGCATTTATTGTAAATGGATCTTATAAACTGTCATTTCTGACAGTGCCCACTGCTGCTTTTTTTCTCGATAGTCGAGTGGCCAGTTTTTTGTCCACTTCCAACTATCGGATACGCGTCATGACCTCGAACCTTAAAATCAAAACGATAGATCCTGCTGTGTATCTCTGCTATGGCGCCAAGGATGCTCGCAGCCATAGGTTGACATTTGTAGGGCAGGCAGACAGCCCATGGGTTGGGCAAAGCGTCAGTTTAAATGCGCTCGGAACATTCCCTGTATCGACTGCCCCCGCGATAGGTCTATACCAACCATTTCCACTGGATGGAGGAGAGTGGACGATCTCCTGCCCGGACGATGGAGAACCAGTCAGTTTCGTAGGTCAGTTACAAAGCGAGTTCACTGCAGCGCCTTATCCAATATCTTTCGAATTAGGGCATTACCTGCGTGCATTTCTGGGCAAACGTAATCCGATCGGTGCGCCACTGATAAATGAAGAAGTCACCGCCGAGGTGCAGGTAGTGTCTGCCTATACCCAAAAATCTCTGAAAGACATCGATGTTCAGTGGTTTGTCGGTGGGGAACCCGCAAGCCCGAAAAAAACCAACGATCTGGGCTGGAGCACGTTCAGTCACACCTTCACAGCGGACGGCGAACAGTCGATTACGGCCAAGGTGTTCAACCCCTATGACGACACCTGGGTCGAACACAGTTTTCCAATCAAGGTGTACGCCGATAGTCCCTGGAAACAAGCGGACCTTAAAGTCAACGGTGTACCCGTGGCGTGGCGTTCACCCGTGGTATTGCGCCGTGGGCACGCGAACGAAGTAACCGTGAAAGTCGAGCCGGCAATCGCAAAAACACTCAGGCTGGTGTTGATTAATGACGAAGGGCTGGAAATTGTTGCCGTGCCTGCGGGCACTGTATGGCAGCAACTGGATCCAGTGTCCAGATTGTTCAAATGGACCGTCACCTCGAACGAGCAGAAGAGTGGTCGAGTCAGGTTAGTCATCTATAGCCAGGAAGTGGCCCAGCCCTGGGAGCACGACGGACGGGTGCTTGCAGGCGATTTCGCTGAT
Organism: Pseudomonas sp. BF-B-15; assembly: GCF_019946675.1. Lineage (NCBI taxonomy): Bacteria > Pseudomonadati > Pseudomonadota > Gammaproteobacteria > Pseudomonadales > Pseudomonadaceae > Pseudomonas > Pseudomonas sp. BF-B-15. The sequence goes on along the minus strand of NZ_JAGYFZ010000036.1, from coordinate 34,757 downwards.
GAGGTGGAAGTTCGGATTGACGGCAAACCTGTCACGTCGGACGTCAACTTTTTTGTCCGCGACCAAGCCGGCGTCCTTACCTTGGAACCCAAAGAGGGCAGCTCGATAGCAGGCCTTAATGTCACGCTGACATGCGTGATTCTAGACGGCATCGGTGAAGACGACCTGGTCAGTAGCCCTGGGTTTGGTGAGGAGAATCGCGATCACCACCGTTGGGTCGTCACCGGGTCGAAAACCAGAGGCACATTCCAATTGATACTGACATGCGAGGGCGTCCCCGGGTCGATGACGCTGGCACTCAATGCATTGTTGTCGGATGACCTCACCGATGAAGCGATAGCCCAGATTGGGGGTGTCGATATTCCGGCAGAGGGGCTGGTTTTCTTCAGGGGCATAGCACAAACGCTGACGCTCGTGCCCAAACTGGATAGTCTATTTCGCCGCCTGCCTGTGATGCTGCAATGGGTCGCCGGGACGGCGCTGGAGGCCGAGGACTTCACTTGCGAACCAGATTTTGACGCAGAGAGCCTACATTACAGTTGGAGTATTACCGGTCCAGCGAACAAGAGCGGAAAATTTCAGTTGAAGTTGGTCTGTAAGAAGATGCTTAAGCCCATCCAGCTACCAACCTGCATATTGCTGTCGACCAGTCTTGCGGATGAGGCATACGTGAAGGTAGATGATGAGGTCGTACCAGAAAACGGTAACTACTTCTTACGTGATAAATCCCGAGCAGTCTCTTTGGTATTGAGAAATGGTAGCCCATTGGTCGGCTTTCCTGTTACGGCGAAGTGCGACCTCATCAGCGGTATCCAACCAGGAAATTTGCGAAGTGAACCAGACTTTGGCACCGGTCAATCCACTTATCTTTGGATGATCACTGGGACTAGAAATAGCGGAACTTTTCAACTCTCCTTTTCATCAGCGCTTACCACGAAACCGATAGAGGTGGTGGTCAGCAGGCTGATTTCACAAAGTATTGAAGACGAAGCTGAGCTGCATCTGGATGGAGATGGAAGTAATATTTTTTGGCGGGGTAAACCGCGCGCACTCACGTTGCATCCGAAAGCCGGCAGTCCTTTTGCTGGCGCCCCGGTGGCTTTGCGCTGGGTCTCAGGAGCTGGACTTGTAAATACAGATATTCGCTGGGATCAAACCGCTATGACCCATGCATGGAACATCACAGGTTCAGAGATAAAAAGCGGGAGTTTTATATTGGACTTGATAGTAGACGGGTCAAGAATTCCCTTAACACTTCCGACTTTTACTTTGTTGTCTGAGCGTTACGCGGACGAAGTAGAGATAAAGCTCGATGGTGTCGAAATTGCAGAGGCGGGGGGCATATTTCATCGCGGAATATTGCATAAACTATCATTGAATCCAAGGTTGAACAGTCCTATCAAGTATATGCCGGTGAGTTTGAAGTGGGGAGAGGGACCAGAATTGACTCAGCAGGATTTTATATGTTCTCCGTCGTTTGACGCTCCTGGCATGAATTTCATTTGGGATGTTAAGGGGAGTGAAACAAAATCCGGAAAATTCAGCTTGAAGTTCAAGTGGGTTCAGTTGCCCGAGGTAATGGAAGTCAGGGCGCTTGAGTTGAAGTAGATATTTTTGCGTGGTGCCTGGATTTTATTTGTGCTGGGAGTGCTTTTCATCATATAGGAAGTGGCTATGAAGAAGCTTGAAAAGGGTGAGCGAATGACGACCGATGATGAGTCGGTGGCGAAAGTGGACTACTACATTGCCAATGCAGAATTAATACCGGTTGAGGGAGGGCATTTCAGGGTTAAATTCAGGGTGCTGCATAAAGAGACGCACCAGCCAGGAACCCAATATAATTCAGTGTTTATTCTTTCTTTTGACGGTTGGGGATACTGTGTGGCGGGAGGTCCTCGTGATGATGGTTGGCATGATAGTGTTTATACCCCCGCCAAACCTGGCCCGACCTGGGTAAAGATCAGCACTTCGGGTGTTTGCCCGATCACGGATGAAGATCAGGTGCGGCTGGTTTATCCCCCAGCGCGATGATAACGATAATTGGAAACCTATTTAATGTTAATTATCAAGGGTGGTCAATATGGCGGGTAATTTGGTTGCACCGGTTGTTATTGTATTTCCTAAGGCGGGAGGTGTGTATGAAGCTGATCTGAGTATGTCGGGTAGTGCGGAACCAGGAGGGGAGATTTATACGAAAAAAGTCCCCGGTGATGGTGTTGTTGATTTGTCACAGGTTGATAGTCATGGGAAGTGGTCGTTATGGGTTCCCCCTGGAAAACATACGGTAGTGGTTGGTCAAAAGGTTAATGGTCAATTTCATGGGTATGGAGATGAGTTTAGTTTCACGGTGCTACCGGCCTTGCCTGATGTTCCAATAATTACAAGTCCGCATGCGAATGAAAGTGTGGGGGCGTACCCCACTTTTTATGCGAAGGTTCACTTCAGCAGTGGTACTACTGAAGTGGAGGTGGCAGTTGGCCTGGAAGGTGGTGATGTAAAGTTTGCAGTAGGGCTGACGCCGTGGGGAACGGATGGCGTCTGGGGGGGGCAGTTGAAAGAAAGTCTCGATCTTGGCTACTATTTTGTCAAAGCAAGACGAACAGCGGGAGGTATTAAGTCTAGATGGACAGAAGATGTTCCGTTTAAAGTTGGGATGCCTTAAAGCCTTAATGTTCTATTTTATTCGACGTATAAGTGGAGTTGCTTTACCTTCCCCCTTCAATACGGTGCCGCATCACTTGCAATATATTGATGATGACAGAGTATGCATCAAAGTCGGTAGCCAGTGCTCCACATGCGGCATTGTATGCTCAATGTCATCCTGGCTAACTGGGCAGTAGTGGTTCGTGACGTCGGCAATCGCCATTTCACCGATGAAATGCTCAAGGGACCGATGGCTGCCTTTCGTCATGAACACCAGGTCGAGGTTGGGGGGGGCGGTACGCTGTACACCTACCGGGAGGCTTAAGCAGAGAGATTAGCGGCGCACCGTTGGAATGGCTGATGGTCAATGGGTACATGATGTGATTTTTTAGGCGTGGCACCGCAATATGCTGCGTGACGGTACCGAATGGCGGTGACGAACGGCATGGTGTAGACAGTTGCTCTCATAGGGTATTGTGTCGCTTGTAAGAGTGGGGGGACACTTCACAATTTGTATCCACCCATAGGTCGTCAGACCATTTCATGGTTAACTTCTGCCTCGTCGAATTTTCCACATCAACGTTCAGAAGGACTCCGTTCATGGCTCAAGTCACTCTCAAAGGCAACCCGGTTCAAGTCAACGGCCAACTGCCACAAGCCGGTTCCAAGGCGCCAGCCTTTTCCCTGGTTGCCGGCAATCTGTCCGACGTGACCCTGGCGAGCTTCGCCGGCAAGCGCAAAGTGCTGAACATCTTCCCAAGCGTCGACACCCCGACCTGCGCCACGTCGGTGCGCAAGTTCAACGCCCAGGCCAACGATGTCGCCAACACCGTCGTGCTGTGCATCTCCGCTGACCTGCCGTTCGCCCAGGCCCGTTTCTGCGGCGCCGAAGGCCTGGAAAACGTGCAGAACCTGTCGACCCTGCGCGGTGCCGAGTTCATCGAGAACTACGGCGTTGCGATTGCCGATGGCCCACTCAAAGGCCTGACCGCCCGTGCCGTTGTGGTACTGGACGAAAACGACAACGTGCTGCACAGCGAGCTGGTCAAGGAAATCGCTGAAGAACCGAACTACGAAGCGGCACTCGCTGTTCTGAAATAAGCATACCTTTACAATTGTTAACGGCCTGGCCCTGTCCAGGCCGTTTTCATTTGTGCTTCAGTGTCTTAGATAAATCTCCTGTTACGTAAGCCGAAGGTAAATTGCCGGTAAAGGCGCTTTGCTAAATCCCCGCCAGTGCTTATCGTTCAGCCTCCCGTAGAAAAAGCCCACGCGCCCAATGGTTGATCATTCAATGCAATCCTCTGCTCCCCGTAGTCCTCGTCGCTGGCTGTTCGGCCTGCTTGTCCTGTTGGTCATCGCCGGCCTGTGCTGGAAGTTCTGGCCTGGCAGTGCTGCGCCCAAAGAAGGCAGCGGACAAAAAGCCGTGGCCGGGCACACTGGCCGCTCGGGTGGCATGCGTCCGGGTTTCGGTGGGGCGACCGGGCCGGTTCCGGTGCGTGTGGCGCCGGCGGTCAAGGGTGACTTCCCGCTGTATTACAAGGCGTTGGGCACCGTGACGGCGCTGAACACCATTAATGTGCGCAGTCGGGTGGGCGGCGAACTGATCAAGGTGTCGTTCGAAGAAGGGCAGATGGTCAAGGCCGGTGACTTGCTGGCGGAAATCGATCCGCGCCCTTACCAGAACGCCTTGCTGCAAGCCGAAGGCACCTTGTTGCAGAATCAGGCGCAACTGAAAAACGCGCAGGTCGATGTCGAGCGTTATCGCAACCTGTACCGCGAAGACAGCATCGCCAAGCAAACCCTGGACACCGCCGAAGCGCTGGTCGGCCAGTACCAAGGCACGGTCAAGACCAATCAGGCGGCGGTCAACGACGCCAAGCTCAATCTCGAATTCACCAAAATCCGTGCGCCGATCACCGGGCGTGTGGGCCTGCGTCAGCTCGACGTCGGCAACCTGGTGGCGGCCAACGACACCACGGCGCTGGCGATCATCACCCAGACCCAACCGATCAGCGTGGCGTTCACCTTGCCGGAAAACAGCCTCGACGTGGTGCTGGCCCGCTATCGCAGCGGCGCCAAGTTGCCCGCCGAAGCGTGGAACCGTGGCGATACCCAAATACAGGCCACCGGTGTATTGCAGAGCCTCGACAACCAGATCGACGTCACCACCGGCACTTTGAAATTCAAGGCGCGCTACGAAAACCGTGATCAGGCGCTGTTCCCCAATCAGTTCGTCAACGTCCACCTGCTGGCCGACACCCTCAAAGGCGTGGTACTCGCGCCGTCGGCAGCGATTCAATTCGGCACCAATGGCACCTTCGTCTATGCGATGGATGGCGACAAGAAAGTCACGATCCGCCAGTTGAAAGTCGGCGCCAGCGACGGTGACAACACCGTGATTACCGAAGGCCTGGTCGCCGGCGACCGTGTCGTCCTGGAAGGCACCGACCGCCTGAAGGAAGGCAGCGAAGTGGAAGTGGTCAACGACACCAAGGATGTGCCGACCACCCCGACCGGGCACCTGCAAGGTAAATCGGCGGCCGACGCGACTGAGCCGGCGACCACCGACAAGGCGAAAAAGGGCGGCGCATGAACATCTCGCGGCTGTTCATCCTTCGCCCGGTCGCCACGACCCTGAGCATGCTGGCCATTATTCTGGCCGGCGTGATCGCCTATCGGCTGTTGCCGGTATCGGCGTTACCGCAGGTCGATTACCCGACTATTCGCGTGATGACCCTCTATCCCGGCGCCAGCCCGGACGTCATGACCAGTGCCGTCACCGCGCCGCTCGAACGCCAGTTCGGGCAGATGCCGGGGCTCACCCAAATGGCTTCGACCAGCTCCGGCGGCGCTTCGGTATTGACCCTGCGGTTCAGCCTCGACATCAACATGGATGTCGCCGAGCAGCAGGTGCAAGCCGCGATCAACGCCGCGACCAATCTGCTGCCCAAGGACCTGCCGGCACCGCCGGTGTACAACAAGGTCAACCCGGCGGACACTCCGGTGCTGACCCTGGCGATCACCTCCAAAACCATGCTGTTGCCCAAGCTCAATGACCTGGTCGATACGCGCATGGCACAGAAAATCGCGCAGATCAGTGGCGTCGGCATGGTCAGCATTGCCGGCGGTCAGCGTCAGGCGGTACGGATCAAGGTCAACCCTGAAGCCCTGGCGGCCAACGGCCTGAACCTGTCGGACGTGCGCACCCTGATCGGTGCCTCCAACGTCAACCAGCCCAAGGGCAATTTCGACGGCCCGACCCGGGTCTCGATGCTCGATGCAAACGATCAACTGACCTCGCCCAAGGATTACGCCAACCTGATCCTGGCCTACACCAACGGCGCGCCGTTGCGGCTCAAGGACGTGGCGGAAATCGTCGATGGCGCAGAGAACGAACGCCTGGCGGCCTGGGCCAATGAAAATCAGGCGGTGTTGCTGAACATTCAGCGCCAGCCGGGGGCCAACGTCATCGAGGTGGTCGACCGGATCAAGGCCTTGCTGCCGAGCATCACCGACAACCTGCCGGCCGGTCTCGAGGTCACCGTACTGACCGACCGCACCCAGACCATCCGCGCATCGGTCACCGACGTGCAACACGAGCTGCTGATCGCCATCGCGCTGGTGGTGATGGTGACGTTCCTGTTCCTGCGCCGGGCTAGCGCCACGATCATTCCATCGGTGGCCGTGCCGCTGTCGCTGATCGGCACCTTCGGCGTGATGTACCTCGCCGGTTTCTCGGTGAACAACCTGACCCTGATGGCGCTGACCATCGCCACCGGTTTTGTGGTGGACGATGCGATCGTCATGCTGGAGAACATTTCCCGGTTCATCGAAGAGGGCGACAGCCCGTTGAACGCGGCGCTCAAGGGTGCCAAGCAGATTGGCTTTACCCTGATTTCCCTGACGCTGTCGCTGATCGCGGTACTGATTCCGCTGCTGTTCATGGCCGACGTGGTAGGGCGCTTGTTCCGCGAATTTGCCATCACCCTGGCGGTGGCGATCCTGATTTCCTTGGTCGTGTCGTTGACCCTGACACCGATGATGTGCGCGCGGCTGCTCAAGCGTGAGCCCAAGGAAGAAGAGCAGGGCCGTTTCTACCGGGCCAGCGGCGAAGCAATTGATTGGATGATTGCGGCTTACGGGCGTAAGTTAAAGTGGGTTCTCAAGCATCAACCGCTGACGTTGCTGGTGGCCATCGGCACTTTGGCGCTGACCGTGTTCCTTTACATGGTGGTACCGAAGGGCTTCTTCCCGGTGCAGGACACCGGGGTGATTCAGGGGATTTCCGAGGCGCCGCAGTCGATTTCCTTTGCGGCGATGAGCGAGCGGCAGCAGGAACTGGCGAAAGTGATTCTGGCGGATCCTGCCGTAGAGAGCCTGTCGTCCTATATTGGCGTCGATGGCGATAACTCGACGCTGAACAGCGGTCGCCTGCTGATCAACCTCAAATCACACAGCAATCGCGACTTGAGCGCCACCGAGGTGATTGCCCGCCTGCAACCGGAACTCGACAAACTGGTCGGTATCCGTCTGTTCATGCAGCCGGTGCAAGACCTGACCATCGAGGACCGGGTCAGCCGCACGCAGTACCAGTTCAGCATGTCGTCGCCGGATTCCGAGCTGCTCAGCCTGTGGAGCAGTCGATTGGTTGAGGCTCTGGCCCAACGGCCGGAACTGACCGACGTCGCCAGCGACCTTCAGGACAAAGGCTTGCAGGTTTACCTGGTGATCGACCGTGATGCCGCCTCGCGGGTCGGCGTATCGGTGTCGAACATCACCGACGCGCTGTACGACGCCTTCGGCCAACGGCAGATTTCGACCATTTACACCCAGGCCAGCCAGTATCGCGTGGTCCTGCAGTCGCAGTCCGGCGAGAAAATCGGCCCGGATGCGCTGAACCAGATTCACGTCAAGACCACCGATGGCGGGCAAGTGCGCCTGTCCAGCCTGGCGCACATCGAAGAGCGTCAGGCGCAACTGGCGATCACCCACATCGGCCAGTTCCCGGCGGTGATGATGTCCTTCAACCTCGCACCCGGCGTGGCGCTGGGGCATGCGGTGCAAATCATCGAGCAAGTGCAAAAGGACATCGGCATGCCGATTGGCGTGCAGACCCAGTTCCAGGGCGCAGCCGAGGCGTTCCAGGCTTCGCTGTCGAGCACCTTGCTGCTGATTCTGGCGGCGGTGGTGACCATGTACATCGTGCTCGGCGTGCTCTACGAGAGCTACATCCACCCGATCACCATCCTCTCGACCTTGCCCTCGGCGGCGGTCGGCGCCTTGCTGGCGTTGCTGTTAAGTGGCAATGACCTGGGGATGATCGCGATCATCGGCATCATCCTGCTGATCGGTATCGTGAAGAAGAACGCGATCATGATGATCGACTTCGCCCTAGACGCCGAGCGCAATCAGGGCATGGACCCGGAAACAGCGATCTATCAAGCCGCGTTGCTGCGGTTCCGGCCGATTCTGATGACCACGCTCGCGGCGTTGTTCGGCGCGGTGCCGTTGATGCTCGCCACCGGTTCCGGCGCTGAATTACGTCAGCCGTTGGGTCTGGTGATGGTCGGTGGTTTGTTGGTGAGTCAGGTGCTGACGCTGTTCACCACGCCTGTTATCTACCTGTACTTCGACCGCCTCGGTCGTCGTTGGGGCCGCAAGTCCGAGTCCGTGGAAGTGGTCGAGCAGCCATGAACCTCTCCGGACCTTTCATCAAGCGCCCGGTCGCCACCATGTTGCTGAGCCTCGCGATCATGCTGCTGGGCGGGGTGAGCTTCGGCCTGCTGCCGGTGTCGCCGCTGCCGCAAATGGACTTCCCGGTGATCGTGGTCCAGGCCAGTCTGCCCGGCGCGAGCCCGGAGGTAATGGCCTCGACCGTGGCCACGCCGCTCGAACGTTCCTTCGGCGCCATTGCCGGGGTCAACACCATGAGCAGCCGCTCCAGCCAGGGCTCGACCCGGGTCATTCTGCAATTCGACCTCGACCGCGACATCAACGGCGCGGCGCGGGAAGTGCAAGCGGCGATCAACGCCTCGCGCAACCTGCTGCCGAGCGGGATGCGCAGCATGCCGACCTACAAGAAGGTCAACCCGTCCCAGGCACCGATCATGGTGTTGTCGCTGACCTCGGACGTTTTGGAAAAGGGTCAGCTTTACGATTTGGCCTCGACGATCCTGTCCCAGAGCCTGTCCCAGGTGCAAGGCGTGGGCGAAGTACAGATCGGCGGCAGCTCTTTGCCGGCGGTGCGTATCGAACTCGAACCGCAGGCGCTCAACCAATACGGCGTGGCGCTGGACGATGTGCGCAACACCATCGCCAACGCCAACGTGCGCCGGCCCAAGGGCTCGGTCGAGGACGGCCAGCGCTTGTGGCAGGTTCAGGCCAACGATCAACTGGAAAAGGCCAAGGACTACGAGTCGCTGATCATCCACTACAACGGCGGTGCAGCATTGCGCCTGAAGGATGTGGCCAAGGTCAGCGACGGCGTCGAGGACCGCTACAACAGCGGTTTCTTCAACGACGACGCGGCGGTGCTGCTGGTGATCAACCGTCAGGCCGGCGCCAACATCATCGAGACCGTCAACGAGATCAAGGCCCAGCTCCCGGCACTGCAAGCGGTGCTGCCGGCCAGCGTCAAACTGAACCTGGCCATGGACCGCTCGCCGGTGATCAAGGCGACCCTGCATGAAGCGGAAATGACCCTGCTGATTGCCGTGGCGCTGGTGATTCTGGTGGTGTTCCTGTTCCTCGGTAACTTCCGCGCCTCGCTGATTCCGACCCTCGCGGTGCCGGTGTCGCTGGTCGGCACCTTCGCGGTGATGTACCTCTACGGGTTCTCGCTGAACAACCTGTCGCTGATGGCATTGATTTTGGCCACCGGGCTGGTGGTGGACGACGCCATCGTGGTGCTGGAGAACATTTCCCGGCACATCGACGAAGGCGTGCCGCCGATGAAGGCCGCTTACCTCGGGGCACAGGAAGTCGGCTTTACGCTGCTGTCGATGAACGTGTCGCTGGTGGCGGTGTTCCTCTCGATCCTGTTTATGGGCGGGATCATCGAAAGCCTGTTCCGTGAGTTTTCCATCACGCTGGCGGCGTCCATTGTGGTGTCGCTGGTGGTCTCGTTGACGCTGACACCGATGCTGTGTGCCCGTTGGCTCAAGCCACATACGCCGGGTCAGGAAAACCGTTTGCAGCGCTGGAGTCAGCGCGCCAATGAGTGGATGGTCGGCAAATACGCCACCAGCCTTGACTGGGTGCTGCGTCACCGTCGTCTGACGTTGCTCAGTTTGATCGTGACAGTTGGCGTGAACATCGCGCTGTATGTGGTTGTTCCTAAAACATTTCTACCTCAACAAGACACCGGCCAACTGATCGGTTTCGTACGCGGCGACGATGGTCTGTCGTTCAGCGTTATGCAGCCAAAAATGGAAATCTTCCGCCGTGCGGTGTTGAAAGATGAGGCCGTGGAAAGCGTCGCCGGCTTCATCGGCGGCACCAACGGCACCAACAACGCCTTCATGCTGGTGCGTCTGAAACCGATCAAGGAACGGGGCGTGTCCGCGCAAAAAGTCATTGAGCGCCTGCGCAAGGAAATGCCCAAGGTTCCCGGTGCTCAGTTAATGCTGATGGCGGATCAGGACCTGCAGTTTGGCGGTGGTCGTGAACAGACCAGTTCGCAGTATTCCTACATCCTGCAAAGCGCCGACCTTGGCGAATTGCGCCAGTGGTACCCGAAAGTCGTCACCGCGCTCAAGGCGTTGCCGGAGCTGACCGCGATTGACGCCCGTGAAGGGCGCGGCGCGCAGCAAGTGACCTTGATTGTCGATCGCGATCAGGCCAAACGCCTGGGCGTCGATATGGACATGGTCACCGCCGTGCTGAACAACGCCTACAGCCAGCGGCAGATTTCGACGATCTACGACAGCCTCAACCAGTATCAGGTGGTGATGGAGGTCAATCCGAAGTACGCCCAGGACCCGATTACCCTCAAGCAGGTCCAGGTGATCACCGCCGACGGCGCGCGGATTCCGCTATCGACCATCGCCCATTACGAAAACAGCCTGGAAGATGACCGCGTCAGCCACGAAGGCCAGTTCGCCTCCGAAAGCATTTCCTTCGACATGGCCGAAGGCGTGACCGTGGAGCAGGGCAGTGCGGCCATCGAACGGGCGATTGCCAAGCTCGGCATGCCGGAAGACGTCATCGTGAAAATGGCCGGTACAGCCGATGCCTTTGCCGCCACGCAAAAGAGCCAGCCGTGGATGATTCTTGGCGCGCTGGTGGCGGTGTATCTGGTGCTGGGCGTGCTGTATGAAAGCTACATTCATCCGCTGACCATTCTTTCGACCTTGCCGTCGGCCGGGGTCGGCGCGTTGCTGTCGATCTATGCATTGGGCGGCGAGTTCAGCCTGATCTCGTTGCTCGGGCTGTTTTTGCTGATCGGGGTGGTGAAGAAGAACGCCATTCTGATGATCGACCTCGCGCTGCAACTGGAGCGGCAAAAGGGCCTGGAACCGCTGGAGTCGATTCGCAGCGCGTGCCTGCAACGTCTGCGTCCGATCCTGATGACCACGCTGGCCGCGATCCTCGGGGCGTTGCCGCTGCTGCTGAGCCGTGCCGAAGGTGCGGAAATGCGCCAGCCGCTGGGCCTGACCATCATCGGCGGGCTGATCTTCAGTCAGGTGCTGACCCTTTACACCACCCCGGTGGTTTACCTCTATCTCGACAAACTGCGCCATCGTTTCAATAAATGGCGTGGGGTGCGTACTGATGCTGCTCTGGAAACTCCGCTATGACTGACCGTTCGCTTATCAACCTGTCTGCACCGCTGATCACGGCCAGAGGCTCGCGTTTGTTGAGCCTGTCGCTGTGCGTGGCGCTGCTCAGTGCCTGCGCCATCGGCCCGGATTACCAGCGCCCGACGGCCGCCGCGCCGGTGCAGTACAAGGAGGCGGCCGGTTGGCGTCAGGCCAACCCGAGCGATTCCCTGGCCCGCGGTGCCTGGTGGGAGCTGTATGGCGATCAACAGCTCAACGGCCTGATCGACAAACTCAACAGCGCCAACCAGACCGTCGCTCAGTCCGAAGCCCAGTACCGTCAGGCCCAGGCGCTGGTGCGCAGTGCCCGCGGCGCTTTCTTCCCGACGGTGGACCTGACCGTCGGGAAAAACCGTTCCAGCCAGGGCACCGGCAGCAGCAGTTCGAGCCTGAGCAGTTCCTCCAGCGGTATTCGCAACACCTACACGGCCCAGGCCGGGGTCAGTTGGGAAGCCGACGTCTGGGGCAAACTGCGCCGGGGCCTTGAGGCCGATACTGCCAACGCCGAGGCGAGTTTTGCCGATCTGGCAGCGATGCGTTTGAGCCAGCAGTCGGAGCTGGTGCAGAACTACCTGCAATTGCGCGTGATCGATGAGCAAAGGCGCCTGCTGCAAGCGACGGTCGAGGCCTATCAGCGCTCGCTGAAAATGACCGAAAACCAGTACCGCGCCGGTGTTTCCGGCAAGGACGCGGTGGCACAGGCCACCACTCAGCTCAAGAGCACCGAGGCCGAGTTGGTCGATCTGATCTGGCAGCGCGCCCAGTTCGAGAACGCTATCGCCGTACTGATCGGGCTGCCGCCCGCTGAGTTCAGCCTCGCAGAAACCACGGACATCCCGTTGCTGCCCGACGTGCCGCTGAACCTGCCTTCGCAATTGCTCGAACGTCGCCCGGACATCGCCTCCGCCGAGCGCTCGGTGATGGCGGCCAACGCCAACATCGGCGTGGCCAAGGCCGCTTATTACCCGGACCTGACGTTGAGTTTGAACGGTGGTTACAGCAGCAGCACCTCTTCGAACTGGATCAGTGTGCCGAACCGCTTCTGGTCGGTCGGCCCGCAACTGGCGATGACCTTGTTCGACGGCGGCCAGCGTTCAGCGGAAGTCGACCGCAGCGAAGCGGCCTATGACGAAACCGTGGCCAAGTACCGCCAGACCGTGCTCGACGGTTTCCGCGAGGTGGAAAATTACCTGGTTCAGCTCAAGGTCCTGGAAGACGAATCCGCCGTGCGTCAACAGGCACTGGACGCGGCGCGTGAATCCCTGCGCCTGACCCAGAACCAGTACAAGGCCGGCTTGATTGCTTATCTGGATGTGGTCGTGGTGCAGGCCACGGCGCTGAACAATGAACGCAATATGCTGGATTTGTTGCAGAGCCGGCTGATCGCCAGCGTGCAATTGATTGCGGCGCTGGGCGGCGGATGGGACGGCCAGCTCGAACTCAACAACTGACCCCCGTATTCCCGCTTTCCCCCGTATCCCTGTAGGAGCTGTCGAGTGAAACGAGGCGGCGATTTTTGATCTTGCTCCAGATCTTCATTGCCTGAAAGAATCGCCGCCTCGTTTCACTCGACAGCTCCTACAGGAGAGCGGGGGAGTTGGGGCTCGGGCGTAACGTTTCAGAGGTATTGCGGGCGATCAAACAAGCGTTTCATCGGCTTGATGGCCCTTTGCTAATTTTCTCAGTGCGTTCTTTTGTGCAATCAGTACAATCGCCCGATTTGCCCCCCGAGAACGGAAGCAGTACGGCGGGGTAGTCGCGAGAAATCCAATGCTCATCGGTAGCTATTCACCCACGCTGGTTATCATTTCGCTCTTCGTAGCGATTCTCGCCTCCTATACCGCACTCGACATGACCGGGCGCATTGCCACTGCCAAAGGTCGGGCCGTGCATTTGTGGACGGCGGGCGGGGCTTTTGCGATGGGCATTGGTGTGTGGTCGATGCATTTCATCGGCATGCTCGCGTTCAAATTGCCGATTGACCTTGGCTACGATGTCACGCTGACGTCGCTGTCGCTGCTGACCGCGTTTCTGTCCAGCGGCTTCGCCCTGTGGCTGGTCAGCCAGCCACAATTACCGGCCTGGCAACTGGCGTTCGGCGCACTGGTGATGGGTGCGGGCATCAGCGCCATGCACTACACCGGCATGGCCGCCATGAGCATGCAGCCGGGCATCGATTACGACCCTACGCTGTTCAGCGCATCGCTGCTGATAGCCGTTGGCGCCTCGGGCGCGGCGTTATGGATCGCCTTCCGCCTGCGCAAGCACACACCTTATGTCCGGCTGATTCGCGGCGGCGCGGCGGTGATCATGGGCATCGCCATCGTCGGCATGCATTACACCGCCATGGCCGCAGCGCAGTTTCCGGACGGCAGTTTTTGTGGCGCGGCCGTCAACGGTTTAAGCGGCAAGGGCCTGGACAGCCTGGTCTTGATCACCACGCTGGCGGTGTTGAGCATCGCCTTGCTCACCTCGATTCTGGATGCGCGTCTGGAGGCTCGCACCGCCGACCTGGCCCGCTCGCTGACCGAAGCCAATCGTGAACTCACCCAACTGGCGCTGCACGACACCCTGACCGGTTTGCCGAATCGGGTATTGCTGGCCGACCGCATCGGCCAGGCCATGTCGAAGGTGCAGGAGCAGGGCGGTTGTTTTGCATTGATGTTCATCGATCTGGACGGTTTCAAGCCGGTCAATGATGCCTTCGGCCATCACATGGGCGATCTGTTGCTGCGGGAAGTCGGCTTGCGCTTGCGCGAGGATCTGCGCAGCCAGGACACCCTGGCGCGGATCGGCGGTGACGAATTTGTCTTGCTGGTGCAACTGCGCGACGAACATGACGCCCTGAACCTGGCGGCCCGTCAGGTCGGAATGATCGCGCGCTCGTTCCGTGTCGCCGAACATGATTTGCAGATTTCAGCCAGTGTCGGCATCGCCCTCTACCCGGGCAACGGTCAAACGGCCGAAGAGCTGCTGATGAATGCCGATGCGGCGATGTATCACGCCAAGGGCGCGGGCAAAAACGGCTACAGCTTCTTCGACGCCTCGATGAACAGCAACGCGCGCAAACAACTGCAATTGCTGCAAGACCTGCGTAATGCCGTGGACCAGCAACAGTTCAGCCTCTATTACCAGCCCAAATTCGACGCCAGCAATGGCCGGCCGGTCGGCGCCGAAGCGCTGTTGCGTTGGGTGCACCCGACTCAGGGCATGCTGCTGCCGGACAAATTCATCGAGCTGGCGGAGAAGACCGGGCTGATCATCCCGATTGGCGACTGGGTGCTCAACGAAGCCTGCCGCCAGATGCGCGAGTGGTACGTGCTCGGCTACACCGACTGGCGCATCGCGGTGAACCTCTCGGCCCTGCAGTTCTGCCATGCCGGCCTGGTTCAGAGTGTCGCCAAAGCCCTGGCCACGCACCATTTGCCCGCCAACAGCCTGACTCTGGAAATCACCGAAACCACCGCCATGAGTGACGCCGATGCGAGCATGACGGTGCTTAACGAGCTCTCGGAGATGGGCGTCGACTTGTCCATCGATGACTTTGGCACCGGCTATTCGAGTTTGATGTACCTCAAGCGTTTGCCGGCCAATGAATTGAAGATCGACCGCGGTTTTGTCCGCGACCTGGAACGCGACAGCGACGACGCCGCGATCGTTTCCGCCATCGTCGCGCTGGGCCAGGCACTGGGTTTGCGGATTGTCGCCGAAGGGGTGGAAACCGACGTGCAGCAGGATTTCCTCACCCAGCTGGGCTGTGATTCGTTGCAGGGTTACCTGCTGGGGCACCCGCTGCCGGCGGAGCGCTTCATGGTCGACATCCTTCGAGCGGAGCGTGCGGCCGCGTTACCGCTTACCGCCGAGTCACTCCCCCTGTAGGAGCCGGCTTGCCGGCGATGGGGGCCGTGAGATTTACGTCGATTTCGAAGACGCTATCGCCGGCAAGCCGGCTCCTACAGAGGACCGTGTTGTTCAGATCGTTCAGGCCCGCCACAAAACCTTGTAGGAGCCGGCTTGCCGGCGATAGCGTCCGCCCGTACACCACAACACCCCATGCAAAAAACGCCGATGACGGTTATTCTTGCCCCCGACTGCTTACGCTTGAACGGGGAAAGCTCGCATGGACAAAGTCATCGTCATCACCGGCGGCAGCCGCGGCATCGGTGCCGCCACAGCCTTGTTGGCCGCCGAACAGGGCTATCGGATCTGCATCAACTATCAATCCGACGAAGAAGCTGCGCACCGTGTGCTCGAGCAAGTCCGCGCCCTCGGTGCCCAAGCCATCGCGGTCCGTGCCGATGTCAGCATCGAAGACGAAGTGATCGCCTTGTTTCACCGGGTCGACACCGAACTGGGCCGGGTCACTGCACTGGTCAACAACGCCGGCACCGTGGGGCACAAATCCCGGGTCGACGAAATGTCCGAATTCCGCATCCTCAAAATTCTCAAAACCAACGTCCTGGCGCCGATCCTCTGCGCCAAACACGCGATCCTTCGCATGTCGCCCAAACATGGCGGCCAGGGTGGCAGCATCGTCAACGTCTCCTCGGTAGCCGCACGCTTGGGCGCCCCCAACGAATACGTCGACTACGCGTCCTCCAAAGGCGCACTCGACACCTTCACCGTCGGCCTGTCCAAGGAAGTGGCCGGCGAAGGCATCCGCGTCAACGCCGTACGCCCCGGTTACATCTACACCGATTTCCATGCACTGAGCGGCGATCCGGACCGGGTCAGCAAACTGGAATCGGCAATACCGATGGCACGCGGTGGCCGGCCGGATGAAGTGGCGGAAGCGATTGTGTGGTTGTTGTCGGATAAGGCGTCGTATGCGACGGGGACGTTTGTTGATCTTGGTGGCGGGCGTTAGCCTTCAAGTGTTGTGGTGCCTGTTCTGGTCTCATCGCGAGCAGGCTCGCTCCCACAGTGGAACACGGTCAACTGTAGGAGCGAGCCTGCTCGCGAAGGCGATAGACCAAACACTATCAAACCTTCAGAACGACCGCACAATTCGCCCTAACGTCTCCATCGCCTTCTCCGCAGCCTCATCCCAAGGGCTGCCATAATTCAGCCGAATACAATTCCTGAACCGCTGCGCCGGTGAAAATATCGGCCCCGGCGCAATGCTGATCCCTTGCGCCAATGCCATCTGAAACAACTTCAACGAATCCATCTGCGGCGGCAATTCCAGCCACAAAAAATACCCGCCAGCCGGTTGGCTGACGCGAGTCTGCGCCGGGAAATAGCGCGCAATCGCCGCCAGCATCGCACTTTGCTGCTCTTCCAGCGCATAACGCAGTTTGCGCAGATGCCGGTCATAGCCGCCATGTTGCAGATAATCGGCAATGGCCGCCTGCGCTGGCATCGATGCGCACAGCGAGGTCATCAACTTCAACCGCTCAATCTTCTGCGCATAGCGCCCGGCAGCCACCCAGCCAATGCGATAACCAGGGGCGAGGCTCTTGGCGAACGAGCCGCAGTGCATCACCAACCCTTCGGTATCGAACGCTTTCGCCGGTTTTGGCGCCTGTTGCCCGTAATAGAGTTCTGCGTAAACGTCATCTTCGATCAGCGGCACCTGATGGCTGCGCAACAACTCCACCAGTTCCTGTTTCTTGGCCTCGGGCATGGTGGCGCCCATGGGGTTCTGGAAGCTGGTCATGCACCAGCAGGCCTTGATCGGGTGGCGTTCCAGGGTTTGCGCGAGCACGCCAAGGTCGATGCCGTCGCGTGGGTGCACGGGGATTTCCACGGCTTTGAGTTTCAGCCGTTCGAGGATTTGCAGGCAGGCGTAGAACGCCGGGGCTTCGATGGCCACCAGGTCGCCGGGTTCGGTGACGGCTTGCAGGCACAGGTTCAGCGCCTCAAGGGCGCCGTTGGTGATCAGCAGCTCTTCCATGGGTAGCATCAGGCCGCCGACCATGTAGCGCAGGGCGATTTGCCGGCGCAGTTGCGGGTTGCCTGGCGACATGTCAGTGACGACCATGCGTGGGTCCATTTCCCGGGCGGCGCTGGCCAGGGAGCGGGACAAGCGTTGCAACGGAAACAGGGTCGGGCTGGGGAACGCCGAGCCGAAGGGCACGGTGTTGGGGTCTTTGATCGAGTCGAGGACCGAGAACACCAGTTCGCTGACGTCGACTTCGGTGGACTCGTTGACCTGGCTGCTGATCACCGGCTCTGAAAACGGGCTCGGCGCATGGGTGTTGACGAAGTAGCCGGAACGCGGGCGGGCGCGGATCAGGCCACGGCGCTCCAACAGGTAATAGGCCTGGAACACCGTGGACGGGCTGACGCCGTAGGTCTGGCTGGCGTAGCGCACCGAGGGCACGCGCTGGCCGGGGCCGAGGACGCCGGAGCGGATCAGTTCAGCGATGTCGTCGGCGAATTTTTCGTAGCGTTTCATCGAGTGCCCGGTTCATTGTGGTTCAGTGAAATCGAGGTGACTTCTTCGCCGGCAAGCCGGCTCCTACAGGTCTGCGCGATTCTGTAGGAGCCGGCTTGCCGGCGATGCAGTCTAAGGGATCAACGGTTCATCGGCGCAACAAACCGGCTTTTGGCCACGCTATAAATCTCAGGTTCATCGCTGTCGATGATCTTGAAACTGATGCTCTGCGAGCTGCTGCTCGGCCGTTCGGTGGTCATCGCCACGGACACCGGCACGTCGACAATTTCGCCTGGCGCCAGGCTCAGTTCGGTCTTGCCTTGCAGCTGGAAGCCGTCGCCATCGACCAGGGTCAAGCGGTAGTCCTGACGTTGCTGGGTCTTGTTGATGACTTTAAGGCTGTAGATGTTTTCGATCTGCCCCTGGCTGTTCTCGCGGAACAGACCACGGTCCTTGCTGACGTCCAGCGACACCATCGGCCGTTCCACCAGCGCGAGGGCGAGGGCGCCGATCATCACCAGCAACACCGCGGTGTAGCCGATCAGCCTTGGCCGCAGCAGATGCGTCTTGCCACCTTGCAACTCGTGCTCCGAGGTGTAGCTGATCAGGCCACGGGCATAGCCCATTTTGTCCATGATCGAATCGCAGGCGTCGATACACGCGGCGCATCCGATGCACTCCATCTGCAAGCCATCGCGGATGTCGATGCCGGTCGGGCAGACCTGCACGCACAGTTGGCAATCGATGCAATCACCGAGGCCGACCTCGGCAGGTTTCACCTCACGTTTGCGCGGGCCACGGTTTTCACCACGGGCGACATCGTAGGAAATGGTCAGCGTGTCTTTGTCGAACATCACGCTCTGGAACCGTGCATACGGACACATGTGCATGCACACCGCTTCGCGCAGCCAACCGGCGTTGATGTAGGTCGCGCCGGTGAAAAACAACACCCAGAACAGGCTGACACCGCCCATCTGCAAGGTCAGCAGTTCTTCGGCCAGCGGCCGGATCGGCGTGAAGTAACCGACAAACGTCAGGCCCGTCATCAAACTGATCGCCAGCCACAGCGTGTGCTTGGCCGAGCGACGCATCAGTTTATTCACGCCCCAGGGCGCGGCTTGCAGCTTGATTCGTTGGTTACGCTCGCCTTCGGTGATCTTCTCGCACCACATGAAGATCCAGGTCCAGGAACTCTGCGGGCAGGTGTAGCCGCACCAGACCCGGCCGGCAAATACGGTGATCGCAAACAGACCGAACGCGGCAATGATCAGCAGCGCCGACAACAGGATGAAATCCTGCGGCCAGAAGGTCGCACCGAAGATGTGGAATTTGCTTTCGGAAAGGTCCCAGAGCACAGCCTGACGGCCACCCCAGTTCAACCACACGGTGCCGAAAAACAGCAGAAACAGAAACCCCGCACCGCTCAAGCGCAGGGTTCGGAACAGGCCGGTGAAGCTGCGGGTGTGGATCAGGTTGTCGCTGGACTTGGCCTTCATCTTTGGACGCGAAGGTTCATGGCTTTTTATTAAAGGGGCGGGTTCTACGGTTCGGACGGGGATTCTTTCGCTCATGGTCTTTCGCTCATCAGCCTCCATCAGGCATGAGCACTATGAGCGGCGATCTGTTTGCATAACAGACTCAGGTATCGCAATAAAAAGCGGATCAGATGAGCGTTGAGCCTCGCCCTGCGACAAGTTGATGCACCCGTCAAAACGGTGCGCGGGCGCCTATATCAGGCGCCCGCGCGTGATGTTGATCCGGGTCAGTCAAATCACCGAATCACTGTTGGTTGCCTTCAGATGCCGTCGACCGTCCACTGCACCTGCTACGGTCAATGCATCGGCTTCTGCTTCGGTGATGTAAATGCGCTGGCCGTCGATGTCTACCGCCGACATGGCCTTGGCGCCGTCGGTGATGATGGTGACGTCGGGGCACAGACGAATTTCTTCGCCGTTCTGCGTGATGAAGAAGCAGGTCTGGTTTTCGATGCGCACAGTCATGGAGAGGTCCTTTTTCTGCGGGTTCATGACTGTTAGGGCACCCGCGGCCGCCATCGTTCTGTGCAACCGATTAATGGTCGGCGCGGTCCATCCTCTATCGAGCATCTACAAGGATTGCACCATGAACGCCTGGTGGCATGAGGTTTGGGTGACGCTGCAAGCGGAGTTCGCCGACATCGGTGACGCCTCACAACTGACACGAATTACCGTCAGATTGCTGATAGCGGCGATTTTGGGCGGGATTCTGGGGTTCGAGCGTGAACACAAGGGCAAGGCGGCCGGAGTGCGAACGCACATGTTGGTCGCGCTTGGCGCGGCATTGTTTGTGCTGGTGCCGCAAATGTCCGGTTCTCAGGCGGATGCCATGAGCCGCGTGGTGCAGGGCGTGATCGCCGGGATCGGCTTTCTCGGTGCCGGGACCATCCTGAAAAACCAGGACGGTGATGAAGGCCACGTGAAAGGCCTGACCACCGCCGCCGGGTTGTGGATGACGGCGGCGATTGGTGTTTCCGCCGGGTTGGGGCGCGAGGCGACGGCGGTGTTCAGTACGTTGCTGGCGTTGGGGATTTTCAGTGTGATGCCGAGGATCGTGAAGCTACTCGAAAACAAAGACTGACACGGTCCTGTAGGAGCCAGCTTGCTGGCGATGGCGGTGTGTCAATCAATGCAAATGGTGCGTTGTAAACCGCTATCGCCAGCAAGCCGGCTCCTACAGGGGGCGCGGCATCACTCGGGACTGACGATTACCGGCGGGATGGTTTCTGGCGGATCTTCACGCGGTGGCGGGGTAGTGCCCGGCGGGTCCTGCTCGGGTACAGGCTGTGGCTCAGTCGGCGGAATGGTCGGTTGGTCGATGTTCGGATCTGGCGTTTCTGCCGGGATTGGAATACTCATCGTTGAAGCCTCCAGTGGCACATGGCGCAAGTCGTGCTTAAGTGTGTTGACCACTTCGTGCAGGAATTGATTCCACCGGATACCCAGGCAAATCCCCGTGAACTTTACCGGCGCCGGTCGCTCGGAACTTAAGTGAGTTCATTCCGGGGCCGCTGGCCTTGCGCGAATGACGACCAGGTACAAGAGCGTCCATGGGGCGTGAAGGAGAGATGCTCGATGACTGCTGAAAAACCCACAGAGCTCAACTACAACCCTCACATGCCGCTGTCGCAGGCATTACTGCTACCGCGCATCGCCATCGAAAACATCATGCCGACCCTCGATGGTGGGCAATTCGCCGTTAAAGCGGTGGTGGGGCAAGACGTGGTCGTCACCAGCAAAGTCTTCGCCGACGGTCATGACAAACTGGCCGTCCGGGTCCGCTGGCGCGCCGCCGACGATGACGTCTGGCAGAGCGACGTCATGGGCGAGTTGGGCAACAACGGTTATCAAGGCCAGTTCCGCGTCGACCGCCAGGGCCGTTATGTGTTCTGCATCGAAGCCTGGGTCGATCAGTTCGCCAGCTTCTGTTATGAGCTGGAAAAAAAGTACACGGCCCGGGTGCCGGTCAGTCTTGAGTTGCAGGAGGGGCGCAATCAGGTCCAGCAGGCGGCCGAACGCACTGAAGGAGCACTCAGCGAAGCGCTGGCCGCGCTGCACCATGAATTGTCCGGGTTGCTCGAAACCGAGCAGGTCGCACTGTTTTTGCACCAGCGTAGCGCTGACCTGATGGCCGAGGCCGATCACCACGCTTTTTTGAGCCTGAGCGCCGAGTATCCGCTGGATGTCGAACGCGAGCTCGCGCAGTTTGCCAGTTGGTATGAGTTGTTCCCGCGTTCGATCACCGATGACCCGGCCCGTCACGGCACCTTCAACGACGTGCATTCGCGGCTGCCGATGATCCACGACATGGGGTTCGACGTGCTGTACTTTCCGCCGATCCACCCGATCGGGCGCAGCTACCGCAAAGGCCCGAACAACTCGCTCACCGCTGGCCCCGACGATCCGGGCAGCCCCTATGCCATTGGCAGTGAAGAGGGCGGGCATGAGGCGATTCATAAGGAGCTGGGCACCCGCGAAGACTTCCGTCGGCTGGTGGCTGCAGCGGCTGACCATGGCCTGGAAATCGCGCTCGACTTTGCCATCCAGTGTTCCCAGGACCATCCGTGGCTCAAACAGCACCCCGGCTGGTTCAACTGGCGCCCGGACGGCACCATCAAATACGCCGAGAACCCGCCGAAGAAATACCAGGACATCGTCAACGTCGACTTCTATGCGGTCGAGGCGATCCCCAGCCTGTGGGTCGAGTTGCGCGACATCGTGGTCGGCTGGGTCGAGGAGGGCGTGAAGATCTTTCGCGTCGACAACCCGCACACCAAACCGTTGCCGTTCTGGCAGTGGCTGATCGCCGATGTGCGGGCGCTGTACCCGGAGGTGATTTTTCTCGCCGAAGCCTTCACCACGCCGGCGATGATGGCGCGCCTGGGCAAGGTGGGGTATTCGCAGAGCTACACCTACTTCACCTGGCGCAACACCAAGCATGAACTGTCGACGTACTTCACCGAGCTCAACGAATCGCCGTGGCGCGAATGCTACCGGCCGAATTTCTTCGTCAATACGCCAGACATCAACCCGGCGTTTCTGCATGAGTCGGGGCGCGCCGGTTTTCTCATCCGTGCGGCGCTGGCCACCATGGGCTCCGGGTTGTGGGGCATGTATTCAGGGTTCGAACTCTGTGAAGCCGCGCCTGTGCCGGGGAAGGAGGAATACCTCGATTCCGAGAAGTACGAGATCCGCCCAAGGGACTTCAATGCGCCCGGCAACATCATCGCCGAGATCGCGCAGCTCAATCGCATTCGTCGGCAAAACCCGGCGCTGCACACGCATTTGGGGCTAAGGGTCTACAACGCCTGGAATGACAACATTCTGTATTTCGGCAAGCGCAGCGCCGATGGCAGCAATTTCATTCTGGTGGCCGTCAGCCTCGATCCGCACAACGTTCAGGAAGCGAATTTCGAATTGCCGCTGTGGGAAATGGGTTTGTCCGACGACGCCAGCACCCAGGGTGAGGATTTGATGAACG
Source organism: Pseudomonas sp. BF-B-15 (assembly GCF_019946675.1). NCBI lineage: Bacteria > Pseudomonadati > Pseudomonadota > Gammaproteobacteria > Pseudomonadales > Pseudomonadaceae > Pseudomonas > Pseudomonas sp. BF-B-15. The sequence continues at coordinate 11,897 of NZ_JAGYFZ010000036.1, read as the reverse complement.
GGCATCGCTGGACCTGGCACGGCAAGTACCAATTCATGCGGATCGACCCGGCGCATCAGCCGTTCGGGATCTGGCGCATCACCGTCTAAACGCAGGACTTGTAGGAGCCAGCTTGCTGGCGATGGCGACGGGTCAGTCAACGGAACTGTTGAATGCAAAGCGCTATCGCCGGCAAGCCGGCTCCTACAGGGAAATCATCGCGTCGGAGGACTGTGTACGGCCCAGCGACCTTCTCGAACTCAACAGGAGTTTCAAATGGCGAAGAAACCCAAGGCAGCCACGTTTATCAAGGACCCGCTCTGGTACAAGGATGCGGTGATCTACCAGGTTCACGTTAAGTCTTTTTTCGACTCCAACAACGACGGAATCGGCGACTTTCCCGGCCTTATCGCCAAACTCGATTACATTGCCGACCTCGGCGTCAACACCATCTGGCTTCTGCCGTTTTACCCGTCGCCACGACGCGATGACGGTTACGACATTGCCGAATACCGCGGCGTGCACCCCGATTACGGCACCATGGCCGACGCCAAACGCTTTATCTCTGAAGCGCACAAACGTGGCTTGCGGGTGATTACCGAACTGGTCATCAATCACACCTCGGACCAGCACGCCTGGTTCCAGCGTGCGCGCAAAGCCAAGCCCGGCTCGGCTGCGCGGGACTTTTACGTGTGGTCCGATGACGATCAAAAATACGACGGTACCCGCATCATTTTTCTCGACACCGAGAAATCCAACTGGACCTGGGACCCGGTCGCCGGTCAGTACTTCTGGCACCGCTTCTACTCCCACCAGCCGGACCTGAACTTCGATAACCCGCAGGTCATGAAAGCCGTGCTCTCGGTCATGCGCTATTGGCTGGACATGGGCATCGACGGTTTGCGTCTGGATGCGATTCCGTACCTCATCGAGCGCGACGGCACCAATAACGAAAACCTGCCCGAGACCCATGACGTCCTCAAGCAGATCCGTGCCGAAATCGACGCCAATTATCCCGACCGCATGCTGCTGGCCGAGGCCAACCAATGGCCGGAAGACACCCAGTTGTACTTCGGTGAAACCGATAAAAAAGGCCTGAACGGTGACGAATGCCACATGGCGTTCCACTTCCCGCTGATGCCGCGAATGTACATGGCGCTGGCCCAGGAAGACCGTTTCCCGATCACCGACATTCTGCGTCAAACCCCGGAAATCCCGGCCAACTGTCAGTGGGCGATTTTCCTGCGCAACCACGATGAGCTGACCCTGGAAATGGTCACCGACAAGGAGCGCGATTACCTGTGGAATTACTACGCCGCCGACCGTCGAGCGCGGATCAACCTGGGGATTCGCCGTCGCCTGGCGCCGCTGATGGAGCGTGATCGTCGTCGCGTGGAATTGCTCAATAGCCTGTTGCTGTCGATGCCCGGCACACCGACGCTGTATTACGGCGATGAAATCGGCATGGGCGACAACATCTACCTCGGCGACCGCGATGGCGTGCGCACGCCGATGCAATGGTCGATCGACCGTAACGGCGGGTTTTCCCGCGCCGACCCGGCGAGCCTGGTGCTGCCGCCGATCATGGACCCGCAATACGGCTACCTGTCGGTCAACGTCGAAACCCAGGCCGGCGACCCGCATTCGCTGCTGAACTGGACCCGCCGCATGCTCGCGGTGCGCAAGCAGTCCAAGGCCTTCGGTCGTGGCACCCTGAAAATGCTGTCGCCGAGCAACCGCCGGATTCTGGCCTACACCCGTGAGTTCACCGGTGCCGACGGCAAGCACGAAATCATCCTGTGCGTGGCCAACGTGTCCCGCAGCGCGCAAGCGGCAGAACTCGACCTGTCGGCCTACGTCGGCATGGTGCCGGTGGAGATGCTCGGCGGGAATGCGTTCCCACCGATTGGTCAGCTGAATTTTCTCCTGACCCTGGCACCGTACGGTTTCTATTGGTTTGTGCTGGCGGCAGAAAACCAGATGCCGAGCTGGCACGTCGAGCCGGCGCAAAGCCTGCCGGATTTCACCACGCTGGTGCTGAAAAAACGCATGGAGGAACTGCTCGAAGCGCCGTCTCGTGGCACGCTGGAGCAGAGCATCTTGCCGAGCTGGTTGCAGAACCGGCGTTGGTTCGCCGGCAAGGACGCAGCCATCGACAAGGTCAATCTGGCCTACGGCGTGCGTTTCGGTGATGCGCAGCATCCGGTGCTGTTGAGTGAAATCGAAGTCACCAGCGGCGGCCAGACCAGTCGTTACCAGTTGCCGTTCGGCTTCATTGCGGACGATCAGGTCGGGCCGGCATTGCCGCAGCAACTGGCGTTGTCGCGCGTGCGACGCGGACCGCAGGTGGGTTTGATCACCGATGCCTTCAGCCTCGAACACTTCATCCGCGCCGTGCTGTCAGCCATGCAGGACAACACGGTGTTGCCTTCCGATGGCGGCGAAATCCGTTTCGAGCCGACTGCCGCACTGGCCGGCCTGGGTCTGACGGCGGAATCGGAAGTGCGTTACCTGTCCGCCGAGCAGTCCAACAGTTCGGTGGTGGTGGGCAAAACCATGGTGCTGAAGCTGATCCGCAAGATCGCCTCGGGCGTGCACCCGGAACTGGAAATGAGCGCGTACCTGACCGACGCAGGCTTTGCCAATATCTCGCCGCTGCTGGGTTCGGTGGTTCGCCGCGACGCCAAGGGCGAAGACAATCTGCTGATGATCGCCCAAGGCTATTTGAGCAATCAGGGCGATGCGTGGGAATGGACGCAGAACAACCTCGAACGGGCGCTGCGCGATGAGCTGGCCGACGCCATGTCCGAGCAGGAGCAGCATTACAACGCCCTCGGCGAATTGAAAGACTTCGCCGCTATGCTCGGTCAGCGCCTGGGTGAAATGCACCTGGTGCTGGCGGCGTCTACCGACGACCCGGACTTCGCCCCGCACGTCACCACGCAAAAAGACGCCCTGGCCTCGGCCAAGGATGTCGCGGCGCAACTGGAGCACGCGCTGAAGTTGCTCAAACAGCATCAAGGCGAACTGAACCCGGCGAACAAAACCCTGGTCAGCCGTTTACTGGACAACAAAAAAGCCATCCTCGCCCACGTCCAGGAACTGGGTAAAAAAGCAGTCGGTGGTCTGCGGATTCGCGTCCACGGCGACTTGCACCTCGGGCAGGTGCTGGTGATCAAGGGTGATGCGTACCTGATCGACTTCGAAGGCGAACCGGCGCGGCCACTGGCCGAACGGCGCGGCAAACACAGCCCCTACAAAGATGTCAGCGGCGTGTTGCGTTCCTTCGACTACGCTGCGGCGATGACGATCAACGTGCACAACGCCGATCACACCGCCGATGTGCAGGCGGCCCGTCAGCGCGTTGCCGATCGCTATTTAAGTGAAGCGCGACAGGCATTTGTCGACGCTTATCGGCTGGCGGCAGCTAGTCTTGCTCATGCGTGGCAAGATCCGGAAGGCGAGGACGCCGCGCTGGCGTTGTTCGGTCTGGAGAAAGCGGCGTATGAGGTGGCCTATGAGGCAGAGAATCGGCCCACCTGGTTGCCCGTGCCGTTGCACGGTTTATATGGATTATTGAGTGGGCTTAAACCCTTTTCCGATCTTGGTGGAGAGTAGTCATGAGTTTCTCGAACAAGGAACAGGGTCACGCTAGAGAGGCGTTACTGCCCAGGTCCCGGGACATCGATGCGCTGGTACGCGCTGAACATCACGACCCCTTTGCAATCCTCGGCCCCCATGGCGATGGTGCTGGCGGGCAGTTCATTCGGGCTTATCTGCCTGACGCGCTGAGCGTTCAGGTGCTGGCCAAGGACTCCGGCGAAGAACTCGGCAGCCTGGAGGCCACCCAGACGCCGGGGTTGTTTGTCGGGCATTTCGAGCACGCGCAGCCGTATGTGCTGCGCACCCGTTGGGCCGGCGGTGAACAGGTGTCCGAGGACCCTTACAGCTTCGGCCCGTTGCTCGGTGAAATGGACTTGTATCTGTTCGCCGAGGGCAATCACCGCGACTTGAGCAGTTGTCTCGGTGCGCAGCTGAAAAACGTCGACGGCGTCGACGGCGTGCGTTTCGCCGTGTGGGCACCCAACGCCAGACGGGTGTCGGTGGTCGGCGATTTCAATAACTGGGATGGCCGCCGGCACCCGATGCGCTCGCGTCACCCGACCGGCGTCTGGGAAGTGTTCATCCCGCGCATGCAGGCAGGCGAGGCTTACAAATACGAGATCCTCGGTGCCCACGGCATTCTGCCGCTCAAGGCCGATCCGATGGCCCTGGCCACCGCGCTGCCACCGGACACCGCGTCGAAAGTCGCCTCACCGCTGAGCATCGAATGGCAGGATCACGCGTGGATGCAGGCACGCGTCGAGCGTTCACAACCAAGCGCGCCGCTGTCGATCTACGAATTGCACGCTGGCTCCTGGCAGTGCGAACTGGACGATCTGGGCGAAGTCGCGCGCCAGTACACCTGGCACGAACTGGGTGAACGGTTGATCCCGTACGTCAAGGATCTGGGCTTCACCCACATTGAGCTGATGCCGATCATGGAGCACCCGTTCGGCGGTTCGTGGGGCTATCAACTGCTCTCGCAATTTGCCCCGAGCGCACGCTACGGTTCACCGGATGACTTCGCCGCGTTCGTCAACGCCTGTCACCTGGCCGACATCGGCGTCATCCTCGATTGGGTGCCGGCGCATTTCCCGACCGATGTCCACGGCTTGGCGCAATTCGACGGCACCGCGCTGTACGAATACGGCAACCCGCTGGAAGGTTTCCACCAGGATTGGGACACGCTGATCTACAACCTCGGCCGCACCGAAGTGCACGGCTACATGCTGGCGTCGGGGCTGCACTGGCTCAAGCATTTCCATGTCGATGGCCTGCGCGTCGATGCGGTGGCGTCGATGCTGTATCGCGATTATTCGCGCAAGGCCGGCGAATGGGTGCCGAACCGTCACGGCGGGCGGGAGAACCTTGAAGCGATCGACTTCCTGCGCCACCTCAACGACGTGGTCAACCTCGAAGCCCCTGGCGCACTGGTGATCGCCGAAGAATCCACCGCGTGGCCAGGCGTGAGCCAGAGCACGCAACAGGGCGGCCTGGGTTTCGATTACAAATGGAACATGGGCTGGATGCACGATTCGCTGCATTACATCCAGCAGGATCCGGTGTACCGCGCGCATCATCACAACGAACTGAGTTTCGGCCTGGTATACGCCTGGTCCGAGCGCTTCATCCTGCCGATCTCCCACGACGAAGTGGTCCACGGCAAACACTCGCTGATCGACAAAATGCCCGGCGACCGCTGGCAGAAATTCGCCAACCTGCGTGCGTACCTGAGCTTCATGTGGGCGCATCCGGGCAAGAAACTGTTGTTCATGGGCTGCGAGTTTGGCCAGTGGCGCGAGTGGGATCATGATCAGCAGCTGGATTGGTACTTGCTGCAGTATCCGGAACACCAAGGTGTGAAGACATTGGTCGGTGACCTGAATCGGCTGTACCGCGAAGAACCGGCGCTGCATGAGCAGGACGACGTGCCGCAAGGGTTCCAGTGGTTGATTGGCGATGACGCGATCAACAGCGTTTATGCGTTCCTGCGCTGGAGCAAGGATGGTCGGCCGGTGCTGGTGGTGGCCAACTTTACGCCGGTGCCGCGTCAGGCCTATCGCATTGGCGTGCCGTTTGCAGGGCGCTGGACCGAGGTGATCAACAGTGACGCGGCGACATATGCCGGGTCGAATTACGGGAACAGCGGCGGGGCGTCTACCGAGGAAGAGGCGAGCCATGGGCAGGCGCTTTCGCTGGTGCTGAATTTGCCGCCGTTGGCGGTATTGATGTTGCGGCCGGAGGGGTGATCTGAAACCGCGTCGCTGCCATTCGCCGGCAAGCCGGTCTCGCTCCCACAGGGGTCACGCTGTACCTGTGGGAGCAGCGGTGCGACGACCCGACTTGCCCGCGATGGTGTCAGCCGGGACAACGCATTTCTTGAAAACCGACGCTCACCAACGCATCCGCACACCCAAACTGCCAATCAGCCCATTCAAATCATTTTCATCCACACTGCTGCTGTAATCCGCGCTGACATACAGGCTCACGGCGGGAGTCACTCTGGCCACCAGGCCCAAACCCACTTCGACTGTCGATGAATAGCGGCTGGTGCTGATCTTGTCGACTTGATCCAGAGTCACGGTATTGCCGGTGTACACCGTGTGCCACAAGTTGGTCCGCACATACGGTTCGACCCCGAGGCCGTTGATGTCGTAGCTACCTTTCAACCGTGCACCGACCCGACCGCTCCAGGATGTCAGGTCGCTGGAGGACGCATTGCCGGAACCGGCGTACGGGGTGTCCAGGGTGATGCGCTGATTGATCAACTGCGCCTGGGGTTCGACCACCCAGTTGTCGCCCAGACCAATCGGAAAGCCGCCTTCCACCGAGAAGGTGACTGCGCTGCCTTCGGTGGCTTGTCGGGCTCCCTGTTCATTACGACTGAAGCCGTTGACCCGACCGCCACTGGCCGTCAAGTCGACGTGCCAGCCCTGTGGGCCGGTCAGGCTCCAGTAGGCGCCGAGGCTCTGGCCTTGCAGGTTGAGGGTGTCGGTGTTGGGGGCGGCAAGGGCGCGACTGGTCAGCAGGCCGTTGCTGTTGCCTTGAAACTGGCTCATCCCGCCGATCAGCCCGACCTGCTGGGTATGGCCGCTACCGCTTTGCAGGGTGAGGATCGCCGGGCCTTTGAATTCGTTGGCGCCAGGAATGCTGAATCCCTGGGACAGATAATCGGTTTGTGCCTGACGCGATACCTGTCCATAGAGCTGATCCCAGGCCGAGGGCGCAGCGTCTTCGATGGTCAGGTGTGAACTTCGCAGATCAGGGTTGGCACTGAAGCGGCCGGGGTAGTTGGTAGCGAGCGAGGGCAAGGTGAGCACCGGGACCTCCTGGTCATACCAGGGGGTTGTTTCTTCCTCGGCAGGCGAGGCCTGCACTTCCATGGATGAACACAGCAAGAGTGAACTCGACACTGTGCAAAAAGTAACTTTGATCTCTTGTGGGGTGAATGAAGTTTTCATGGAGGTCTACCTTGCAGTCGCATGTGGTATCTCGCTCTGGCGTCTCTCCTACCCCTGATTGAGGGGCGACCGAATGGACTGGGGCAAGCCGCTGGCGGCCCGTTTTGACGGGTGTCTGGGGGTTGCTCCGGGTGGTACTTCCGGGGGTAGTAACGTCAAGTCAAGAAGACCGATGGCGTCGCGTCAAGAAAATGAACGATAAGCGGTATGTCTAATTTAGCCGTTGCAACTGATTGTTTTTTGGCGCTTATCTAAGTTCTTGTTTGTACGAAAAATCATCGTGAAAGTATTGTTCCAGAGGCGTTTGAGCAGCCGACGGTCGGTAAGAAAGTCGATGTGAACGGCGAGATTCACGGGCGCATCCCTTAGAACATTACTGTCAATATCAATGATGCCTGACGGATCATGCCTGAAACACTAAAGACGCACTTCCACCGCCAGCGGCAAATGATCCGACAGATGCGTCCACGGCTTGCTGCCCAATATCCGCGGCTCATGGCTGCTGGCATTGCGCAGATAGATCCGGTCCAGGCGCAGTAACGGAAACCGTGCGGGATAGGTTTTTGCCGGGCGACCATGGTGGCGCTCGAAGGCTTCGTGCAGGTAGTCGTGGCGGGCGAGGGCGGCGTTGCCTTGTAGCTGCCAGTCGTTGAAGTCGCCGGCGATGATCACCGGTGCATCGTCGGGTAAAGACTCAAGCAGTTGGCAGAGTAACTGGAGCTGCAACTGACGATGACTTTCCAGCAGGCTCAGGTGTACGCAAATCGCGTGGACTTCGGCGTGGCCCGGTACGTCGAGCAGGCAATGCAGCAGACCGCGGCGTTCAGGGCCGGTGATTGAGACGTCGAGGTTGCGGTATTCGCGGATCGGGTATTTTGACAGCAGCGCGTTACCGTGGTGACCGTTGGGGTAGACCGCATTGCGGCCGTAGGCGAAATCGCTCCACATGCTGTCGGCCAGGAACTCGTATTGCGAGGTCTGTGGCCAGTTGTTGAGACGGGAAGAATGGCGTTCGTGTTCACCGACGACTTCCTGCAGGAACACCAGGTCGGCGGACGTACTGCGTACCGCTTCACGCAGTTCCGGGAGGATGAAGCGTCGGTTTAGCGCGGTGAAGCCCTTGTGGGTGTTGACCGTCAGTACTCTGAGTCGATTAATCGCCGGCGGCGTGTTCAATGGCGTCGATTCGACGGTCTGGCGCTTGGAATCACTGGTCACTTTGACTCCTCTGAATCAGGCTGGCTTATGTATGCGACTGATGCGGGGGCGGGCAGTTCAGTTTGAGCGGGCGCTGCGGTCCGACTTGCCGTCGATGGCGTCTTCAAGATTAGCGCAAGGTTCAAGGGCCCCATCGCCAGCAAGCCGGCTCCTACAGGGGTGGGGGCAAATTCAAACCTGTGATCGACACAACCTTGTAGGAGCTGGCTTGCCGGCGATGGCGTCCGCAAGATTAGTGCAAGGTTCGAGGGCCCCATCGCCAGCAAGCCGGCTCCTACAGGGGCGGGGGCAAATTCAAACCTGTGATCGACACAACCTTGTAGGAGCTGGCTTGCCGGCGATGGCGTCCGCAAGATTAGTGCAAGGTTCAAGGGCCTCATCGCCGGCAAGCTGGCTCCTGCAGGGGGTATTGGTTTAGACGAAGACGATTTCATAGGGCAACCGCATGCGTTCCAGCAGTACCCGGGGCAGCAGCGGGGCGATACCGATGGCGGGTTCGCCGTCGAGCTGGCTGGCGTAGGCGTGGGTGGCGTGGCTTTTGCGCGCGACGGTCCAGGTGTCGAGGCGAACCTTGCGGGCGCGGTGCCACGGGATCAGCCCGCGATCACGCGAGGGCCAATGCCACGCCCAGACGGGTACTTCGTTGAACGCTGCACCGACCGAGGCGGCGGCTTTGGCACTGGCGCGGCCGACGACGTCGTGGTCGACATTGCCGTCCTCGCTCCAGGTGCTGAACACCACATCACCAGGCCGCAAGTACCGCGCGATGAATTGAGTCAACTGAAGTTCGCGCTCGGCCAGGGCGTTGTCGGTGAACCCACCGCGAATCCACTTCAGGCTGTGCATCGGCAAACCGAGGCGGCGCAAGGCTTCGACGCTTTCCTGGGGGCGAAACACGCTGAGGCGTTTCTCCGACCATTGCTGTGACCCCGGATGGCTGGCGCTGCCGTCGGTGATCGAGATCAATTGCAGGGGATGGCCCAGAGCGCTGAGTAATTGCAGCAGTCCGCCGCAGGTCACGACTTCATCGCCGGGGTGCGGCGCGATCACCACGGCGCGGGCGCCGGGCGGGACCAGGGTCTGGGTGTTGATGACGGGAATGTTGTCGAGCTGAGGCGCGTTGTTCCAGATCTGTGCAGTAAGGCTGCTGTCGCTGATGGAAACGGATTTCATCGGGCTACGTCCTTGTTCTAATTGATAGCAATGTGCCGCTCTCCGAACCCTGGATTGCCGCGAGCAGAGTATTGCTCAAGTCACGCTATTCGTCGCGTCGATGTTCCCACCGGTGCATATTTTTCTCCGGGCTGTGCCAGATCGCGCAATTTTCGCTGGAGTCGCTCCCGTATCCGGCCGCTGCCTGGCCATGTAGAAACCTCCGTAAATTCATTTCACTCTTCTTCCTCACGCTGCAATTCGAACAGCAGCAGCGAACGGCCGGTGACCGAATATTCGTGGCCGAACTCGAAGCGCTCCTGACCGCGGATCGATGGTTGATTGGTGTCGACCATGCAGGTCCAGTACCTGCCATCCGGCACTTGCGGCAAGGTGAAGTTGACGATGTCGTGGTGCGCGTTGACCACCAGTAGCAAGGTGGCGTCACCGCCCTTGCGGCGAATCCCGGTTTCCTGGGCTCGGCCATCGAGCAACATGCCGAGGCATTTGCCGTGGGATTCCTCCCATTGTTCGGTGCTCATCTCGCTGCCATCCGGCGCCAGCCAGGTGACGTCCTTGACGCCGATGTCCTCGTTGTAATTACCCACCAGGAAGCGCCCGCGTCGCAGGATCGGGTAGGCCAGGCGCAACTTGATCAGGCGTTTGACGAACTTCAGCAACGCCTTGCCATCTTCGCTCAGGTCCCAATTGACCCAGCCGATTTCACTGTCCTGACAATAGGCATTGTTGTTGCCGTCCTGGGTGCGGGCGAACTCGTCACCGGCCACCAGCATCGGCGTGCCCTGGGACAGCAGCAGGGTGGCGAAGAAGTTGCGCATCTGCCGCTGGCGGAGCGCGTTGATCTCGGGATCGTCAGTCGGGCCTTCGACGCCGTGGTTCCAGGACAGGTTGTTGTTGCTGCCGTCCTGGTTGTTCTCGTCGTTGGCTTCGTTGTGTTTTTCGTTGTACGACACCAGGTCGTTGAGGGTGAAGCCATCGTGAGCGGTGACGAAGTTCACCGACGCGTAGGGCCGCCGACCACGCTGATTGAACATTTCACCGGAGGCAGTCATCCGGCTGGCGAAGTCAGCGAGTTGGCCGTCGTCGCCTTTCCAGAACGCGCGCACGGTGTCGCGGAATTTGTCGTTCCATTCGACCCAGCCCGGTGGAAAGCGACCGACCTGATAGCCACCGGGACCAATGTCCCACGGCTCGGCAATCATTTTCACCTGGCGCAATACAGGGTCCTGGCGGCAGGCAACGAGAAAGCTGTGACGTTCATCGAAACCGTCGTGGTAGCGCCCGAGAATGGTCGCCAGGTCGAAGCGGAACCCGTCCACGTGCATTTCCGACGCCCAGTAACGCAGGGAGTCGGTGACCATTTGCAGCACGCACGGGTGACTCAGGTCCAGGGTGTTACCGGTGCCGGAATCGTTGATGTAGAAGCGCTTGTCGTCGGGCATCAAGCGGTAATACGAGGCGTTGTCGATGCCGCGCATCGACAGGGTCGGGCCCTGTTCGTTGCCCTCGGCGGTGTGGTTGTACACCACGTCGAGAATCACCTCCAGATTGGCTTCGTGCAGGTGCGCGACCATTTCCTTGAACTCGGCGATCTTGCCGCTGGCCAGGTAGCGCGGGTCCGGGGCGAAAAACGCGATGCTGTTGTAGCCCCAGTAATTGGTCATGCCTTTGTGCAACAAGTGCTGGTCATTCACGAACGCGTGAATCGGCAGCAATTCCACGGTCGACACGCCGAGCTTGCGGATGTGTTCCAGCATGTCATCGACCATCAACCCGGCGAAGGTGCCACGCACGTTCTCGGGGACAGACGGGTGACGCATGCTGAAGCCGCGCACGTGAGTTTCGTAAATGATCGTTTTGTCCCACGGCACGCTGACGCGGTGGTCGTGGCCCCAGGTGTGCGCCGGGTCGATCACCTTGCATTTCGGTACGAACGGCGCGCTGTCGCGTTCGTCAAAACTGAGGTCGGCGTCGGGGTGGCCGATGGTGTAGCCGAACAGCGCTTCGGACCATTTCAACTGGCCGACCAGTTGTTTGGCGTAGGGGTCGATCAACAGTTTGTTGTGATTGAAGCGATGCCCGTTGGCCGGGGCATACGGGCCATAAACACGGTAGCCATAGATCAGCCCCGGATGAGCATCGGGCAGGTAGCCGTGGTAGATCTCGTCGGTGTATTCCGGCAGTTCGATGCGCTCCAGTTCAACTTCGCCGGCGTCATCGAAGATGCACAGTTCGACCCTGGTCGCGTTGGCGGAGAACAAGGCGAAGTTGACCCCCAGACCATCCCAGGTGGCGCCCAGCGGGAAGGGCAGGCCTTCCCGGATTCGCGAAGCCTCGGCCTGAGGTTCTGGCGCGGCTTTTTTTGGACTGGTCATAGATGCTCCTGCAATTGGGGAATCCCCTGTAGGAGCGAGGCTTGCCCGCGAAGGCGGCGTGTCAGGCGATTCGAATGTTGAATGACAC